>JBMNOD010000018.1:0-51056 GCA_050942875.1 Kiritimatiellia bacterium | reverse complement strand
AGCTGTCGCGCGCCTTGACGGTCTTCGAGTTGGCGCGGCGCTCAAGTTCCTTGCGGTCGGAGTCGGGAAGGGGGAGGTCGAGGAGTGGTTTCATGCGCGATATCATGGCAAATCGAACACACGAATCCTGGGAAAGCTATCAACAATTCAGCACGCTAGCCCCTGGCCGCTGCCGCGAAGCGGCTTTAGACAAGATTGCCTGGGTGAAAGGAATCCTGTTAATCCTGTCCAAAAAACGGGGTCTGGGGCGTCCCCGGCCTGAACTACGCTCTACGCTCTTCTCACTCCTCACTATGCGAAGGGTGGCGCGGCGTGGGCGGTGGGGTTTCACCGGAAGGACAAGAAGGGCGAGAAGAGCCGTGGCGGCTTCGCCGAGTGGGGTTTTGGACAAGATTACAAGATTGACAAGATTGCCTTGGTGGGTGGAATCCTGTCCAAAAAACGGGGTCTGGGGTGTCCCCGGCCTGAACTCCTCACTCCGCCCTCCTCACTCCTACTAAAAAAGCCTGCTTTTTTGACACGATTGCCTTGGTGGATGGAATCCTGCAAATCCTGTAATCCTGTCGGAAAATTTTACGTGCGGGGTGTGCGGGCAGGAGGGCGCAGGCGGCGAAACGCGGCGGGGACGGCTAGCCGGGACGGCGTCGCCCCACCTCTGAGGCGCAGGCGGCGGGGCCTAGTGGGTTTTGTCCACAGAAAGCAACACGGAACACGGAAAGGCTTTGTGGCTCTTGGTGTTGGTTTTTTCGCATCAACAATGCCGCCTTGAACCACTCGGCTCGGGATGGTAGAATCTAGCAAAAATCGAAGCAAAGGCAGAAACAAGATGAAATTGATTGTCCAACGAGTTTCCCAGGCGTCCGTCGTCGTCGACGGGGGTTGCGTCGGCGCTGTCGGCGCCGGTTTCATGGTGCTCGTCGGATGCCGGTTCGACGACACCGTGCGCGATGTCGAGCATCTCGCCGCCAAGCTGGCCGCGCTGCGGATCTTCGAAGACGAGGCCGGCAAGATGAACCTCTCCATCGAGCAAACGGGCGGCAGCGTGCTGCTCGTCCCGCAGTTCACGCTCTACGCCGACACGCGCAAGGGCAACCGCCCGAGCTTCATTCTTTCGGGAGACCCCGCCAGGGCGAAGGCGCTTTTCGAGCGCTTCGTCGAGACCATGCGCAACACGCTCGGCGCCGACAAGGTCGCCACCGGCGTCTTCGGCGCCGAAATGAAGGTGTCGCTCGTCAACGAAGGCCCCGTTACCATTGAGCTTTGCAGCGACGGCCAGCCCTGGCGCAGCCAATCCGACAGCAAGACGACAACGAAATCGTAAAATGCGTTTCCCTTCCCTGCCAACCATGACAAAACCCTCCGCAATGCAAGACATCGAATTCACGCTCCGCCGCGCAGAGACCGACGACGACATCGCCGCGGCGTTCCGTCTGGTCTCGACCATCTGGCCGATCTGCTACCGCGACATCATCACGGACGAGCAGATCCGCTACATGCTCGATACGATGTACGCGCCCGAGACGATCCGGCGCAACACGGCGGCAGGCACCCCCCTCTATCTCGTTGAAACACCGACGGCGCCGATCGGCGTCGTCTCCTTTGATGCCATGCCCAATGCGGACGGCGTCGTCATGCTCCACAAAATCTACTTGCTCCCCGATTGGTGGGGCAAGGGCATGGGGCAACAATTGATGCAGCGCGTGTTCGCCGCGGCGAAGGCCGTCGGCGCCTCGGCTGTGGAACTCGACGTGAACCAGCGCAACGCCCGCGCAATCCGGGCGTATGAGCGAGCCGGCTTTTTCGTCGCTCGCTCGTTCGTCGAAGACATCGGCGGAGGCTTTTCGAAGATCGACCACCGGATGCGCAAGGAACTGACATGAAAAAACGAATTTCAACGACGCTCGTTCTGCTCGCCCTGGCGCTTCAAGCCCAGGCACAGGCCACAAAAGGCTACACGATGTTTTGGCTTACCGAAACGATCACGGGGACGACGGCAGGGCCGTTCGTCAACAAGCCTGGGAATCGCGTCCGCGCCAGCGGCCGCGAATGGACCATCCTCGCCGCCCAGCCCGGAAAAATCCTCTTCACGGACACCGCCGCGCAGGATCTCTACGGACCCTACGACCTCGTGCTCCAGCGCATCATCGACCTCGGGGACGTGGCGTTCTCCTTCTCGCGGATCGAGCCGTTCCGGGGCGACGACCCCTCGGCGGACATCGCCTCGCGGACGAGCCCGGCGCCGCGCATTCGACGCCCCACCATCGTGCGCCCCGAACGCTGGGAGCCGGATGAACTGCCCGGAACAAATCCAGCCGAGCATGCGAAAAGACCCAGCGCTTTTTCACTCGAAAAACTCATTCGCCCCCCAACCGCAGTCCTCTGGTACGAGCCCTTTCGTGAAATCAAGTACGACTGGTCGGTCGGCGACTATTCGGGCAGTCGCGGCGCGAAAACCGAGACGACCCGCTACGGCATTTCGGGAGCATGGCGGAATTTCTTTTTTGAGGGCGGCATGGTCTCGGATGCCGAGACGGCCGGCTCCCTCGTCCCGAATGGCGCGTTTCTCTCCGACCTTTGCCTGTCCAGCGGCTCGGGCTACATGTTGCGCGGCGGCTACTGCCATTCATTCGTGATCGACGGCGGGTGGAACGGCAACCTCGGCGGCTGTCTCTCCTGCGAGAAGACGGAATACGACATGCGCGCCTCGACTTTCATTCGTCGTGACACCGGTGAAGCGACAGCGGATGCAGAAGCCTCAGACACTGAAGCGGCAGGCGAAACGGGCATTCAATACACCCATGAGCATTTCGAAGAATCGGTCGAGATGGAAGAGTTCGCCCTGACGTTCCTGGGGGGCATCGACTACACCTCGCAGTACTGGGGCGTCGGCCTCTACTTCACGCTCGATCTCTACACCGACACGAGCTTCAGCGGCTCCGTCGCCGTGCGCGACGAAACCTTCGACCTCTCCGCCGATCGCACCCATCCCATTGCCGTGATGATCGCCGGCTGGTATTCGCCGTTTGCGGATTATCGCGTCGGCGCCTCCGCTTCCACCGGCGCCGAAACATTGATCCGCCTGGGCTTCGGCAAATTCTTCTAGTGAACCGATGAATGCGAAACAAGACGACTTCGCCCGCGACTGGCGCGACACCGTGCGCGAAATCGAGGGCATGGTTTTCGACATGCAGTCCTTCATCTCCGCGACCTTCAAGTTCAAGGAGGCGATCGGACCGGAGGACAACGCCGAGCTGAAGATTCGAACAGCCGAGGTTCGCGGCAAAACGATTTGGCAGTTCACAAAAGGCCCCGAATCGCAGAACCTCTCCCGCAGCGCAGCCAAGCGCACGCTCGGCAAGTTGCTGTACGAAACACCCGTCGATCAGGCCCATGTGACGACCGGGGAGGCCGATCTGCATTGCCGAATCGCCAAGAAGGGGCGTGTGCTCGTCTCGCGCAGCAAACTCGATCTCGAACGCGATGTCGCGAAGACCCGTTCGCACGACCGTCAAAAGGACTATCCCCTCACCCGCTTCGATTCCGCGGCGCTGCTGCGTGTGCTCGGCTTCACCGACTCGCAAGGCTCCATGAAGCCCTCGATGCACGCGAAGTATCGGCAAGTCAACGAATTCCTTCGCATCGTCGAGACAACCCTCGCCGACCTCGCGCCGTCCAGCGACGCCCCCCTGAACCTCGTCGACGTCGGCTGCGGCAAGGCGTACCTCTCCTTCGCCGCCAAGGCGTATCTCGAAGCCACTGCCGGCGTCAAAATCTGCTTCACCGGCATCGACGTGCGCGAATCCGCAATCGCCTCTTGCCGACGCATGGCCGACGCGCTCGGCTGGACGGAGGATTTTACGTTCGTCGTCGCCGACATCGCCGATTTCAAAGCCAAGATCCAGCCCGACATCGTGATGAGCCTTCATGCCTGCGACACGGCGACGGACGAGGCGCTGGCCTTCGGCGTCGAGAGCCAGGCGCGCGCCATCCTCTGCGCGCCGTGCTGCCAGCACGAGCTGCAGAGCAAGCTCGGCACGGGCGGCCCCCACCAGGCCATCCTCCGCAACGGCATCCTCAAGGAACGCCTCGCCGACATTCTGACGGACGCCTTCCGGGCGCAGATTCTGCGCGTCATGGGCTACAAGACGCAGGTCGTGGAGTTCATCGACCAACAGGCCACGGCGCGCAACATCCTCATCCGCGCCACGCGGGCGTCCCGCGTCGGCATGCACAACGCCGTTGGCGAATACCAGGCGCTGCGCGAAGCCTGGGGCTGCACACCGTTCCTCGCCGAACGCCTCGCCGCCGCCTGCTCGGAACTCGTCGAGAGCTGATTGCTCAAAGCCCAAGCAGATCGTAGATTTCGGGACCTTTCCGTCGGACTTCCTCGGGGGTGAGCCCCATCAGCTCGTGAGGAAACACGAGCCAGGAATCCACGACCCGCAGGAAGAAGTCCGGGGCGCGCCCCTCGGTGTTGCAACGCGATCGGCAGTAGAGCGTCGCCACGCGAATCTCCGCCTGGGTGACGGCCAGCTTTTCACGGACGACACGGATGGTTTCCCCCGTGTCGAAGATGTCGTCGACGACCAGCACCTTTGAGCCCGCTTCGATGCGGGCGAGCACATGATCCATGTTCTCGACTTCCGGTTCGCGGCATTGGCCAATGCCCGTGTAGGCGCTCGTCTTCACGGCGGTGTGGTAGCACTCCACCCCCTTGTAATGGAAAAACTCGTGTACGGCGATGCCGACAGGGGTGCCTCCGCGCCACAATGCGATGATCACATCCGGGCGGAAGCCCGAGTCATGGATCTTTCGCGCAAGCGCAAAGCTGTCGAGCGTGACGCTGTTCGAATCGAGATAGACCTTGTCGTCCATGAGGGCTACTTCGGCCCAATGAGGCCGTTGATGGCGCGGCCGACGAGCTTCGGCTCCTGCTCGATCACAGCCACGTCGGCAAGATCCGCGCAGACGCGCTTCACGACCTCTTCGCCAATCTCGCGGTGCGCGTTCTCGCGCCCGCGGAACTGGAGCGTGAGCTTGACCTTGCTGCCGTCGGCCAGGAAACCCCGAATGTTGCGAAGCTTGATCTGGTAGTCGTTCTCGTCCACGTTCGCGTGGAACTTGACTTCCTTGACGATGTTCTTCGCCTGGTTCTTTCGGGCCTGCTTCCTGCGCTGGCCTTCCTCGTACTTGAACTTGCCGTAGTCCATGATGCGGCAAACGGGCGGTTCGGCGTTGGGGCTGATCTCGACGAGGTCGAGACTGCGCTCCTCGGCAAGCTTCAATGCGTCGCGAAGCGACATGACGCCTGCCTGCGTGCCGTCAGGCAGGAGGCAGCGAACCTCGGGCGCGCGGATCATCTGGTTGATGCGCGTGAAGTTGCCCTTGTTCTTTCCATAGCGGTCTGCGGCGCTCACAGGCGCGCGGTTCGGGAGTGGACTGATGACGGACCTCCTTGTGGTTCGTATGATCGGGGTTCTAGGTTAAACGGGCGGATCACGCCTGAAGCGCCGCCCGGAAAAGCTTTTTGAACGCATCGAGATCCATCGCGCCCTGGTCGCCTTCGCCGCGGGTGCGGACGGAGACCTGGCCGGCCTCGGCCTCGCGCTTGCCGACGACGAGCATGAACGGAATCTTGTCCGCCTGCGCCCGCCGGATCTTCGCGCCCAGCTTGTCGGCGTGGGCGTCGACCTCCACGCGGACGTCCTCCGCGAGCAGCTCGGCCGCCACCTGCCTGGCGAACGGCATCTGGTCGTCCGTCAGCGGCAGGACGCGCACCTGCTCGGGCGCCAGCCAGGCCGGGAACGCGCCGGCGTAGTGCTCGATCAGGATGCCGAAGAAGCGCTCGATGGAGCCCAGCAGCGCGCGATGCACCATGTAGGGGCGGTGCGGCTTGCCGTCGGCGCCGATGTACGAGAGGTCGAAGCGCTCGGGGAGGTTGAAGTCGAACTGGATCGTGCCAAGCTGCCATTCGCGGCCGATGGCGTCCTTGATCTTGAGGTCGATCTTCGGGCCGTAGAATGCGCCGCCGCCTTCGTCGCGCTGGTACGGGATGCCCTCGGCGGCCAGCGCCGACTCCAGCGAATCGGTCGCCTGCTCCCAGCGCTCCGGCTCGCCCACCGCCTTCTCCGGGCGCGTGGAGAGATAGGCCGCGATCTCGGTGAAGCCGAAGCGGCGCAGGACGCGCAGGGCGAACTCGACCGTGTTGCGGACTTCCTCGACGATCGTCTCGGGCGTGCAGAAGATGTGCGCGTCGTCCTGCGTGAAGCCGCGCACGCGGAGCAGGCCGTGGAGCACGCCGCTCTTCTCGTAGCGGTACACCGTGCCCAGCTCGGCCCAGCGCAGCGGCAGGTCGCGGTACGAACGCATCTGGCTCTTGTAGATCTCGATGTGGAACGGGCAGTTCATCGGCTTGACGTAGAAGTCCTGCCCGTCGATGTCCATCGGCGAGTACATGTTCTCCTTGTAGAAGCCGAGGTGGCCCGACGTCTCCCACAGCGCGGCGCGGCCGATGTGCGGCGTGAAGACCATCTCGTAGCCGCCGCGCAGATGCTCGCGGCGCCAGTAGTCCTCGATCGCCACGCGGATGCGGGCGCCCTTGGGATGCCACAGCGCCAGGCCCGGGCCGACGGCGTCGGACATGCTGAAGAGCCCCAGCTCGGGGCCGAGGCGGCGATGGTCGCGCCGCTTGGCCTCTTCGATGCGCAGCAGGAGCGCGTCGAGCGCCTCCTGCGATTCCTCCGCCACGCCATAGAGCCGCTGGAGCATCGGGTTCCTCTCGTCGCCGCGATAGTAGGAGCCGGCGACGGCCGTCAGCTTGAACGCCTTCAGCCCGCCCGTCGTGGCAAGGTGCGGACCGCGGCACAGGTCAAGGAAATCGCCGCAGCGGTAGAAGGTGATGGACTCGCCCTCGGGGATGTCGGCCAGGCGCTCGATCTTGTACGTCTGCCCGGCCTTCTCCAGCATCGCCAGGGCTTCCGCGCGCGAAAGCTCCAGGCGCTCGAACGGCTGGTCGGCCGCGATCCGCTCCCTCATCTTCGCCTCGATCGCCTCGAAGTCCTCGGGGACGAGCCGATGGGGCATGTCAAAATCGTAGTAGAAACCGTCGTCGGTCGCAGGGCCGATGTCCAGCTTGACGTCAGGATACAGCTCGCAGACCGCCGCCGCCATGATGTGCGCCGCGCTGTGGCGCATGATTTCAATGCTCACAAGTGATGTTGCCTTTCTTCGCGAAGGACGGTCGTCTTCCCGACAAATGGAAAACCAGCCATCCAGCCGATTACCCCTTCATTACACCCTACTCGCCGCTGGAAGTCAATCATAATTTAGCAATCTGCAGCCGCTGCCGCGCCCGCCCGATTGCCAGTGAGGAGTGAGAAGAGCGTAGTGAGGAGTGTCGGCTGGGGACACCCCAGACCCCGGTTATGACCTATGGCTCCCACGAATCTCCGCCAAGCAGAGGGGAATGTTGTCGGCCTGCGGCCGTCGCTCATCGCTCAACATTCCCCCTGCGCAAGGGCGAGAGCAAGTGTGGGAGCAAGAAGGGGAGTGAGTGTTTCGCCTTGCGGCACCAGCGACTAGCGACTCATGAGAGTGAGTGTGGGAGTGAGTGTAATGAGAGCAAGTGTGGGAGTGAGAAGGAGAGTGAGTGTGGGAGTGAGTGTGAGCTTAGCATGGGACAGACGCGAACCAGCGGCAAAAAGAAAAACGCGAAGTTCGCCCTTCGGCTTGTCTCGCACCCTTGCTCCCCCACTTACTTCCCCACGCACTTGCCCCCCCCACTTACTCCCATTCTTACTCCCCCATACGCTTACTTCCCCATACACTTACTCCCATTCTTGCTTCTTCCTACCCTTACTCCCATTCTTACTTCTGCCGCGAAGCGGCTTCCATTCCAGCAGGGGAGGCTTGTTCAAATTACGAATTACAAAATTACGAATTACAGCCTTTCGGCACTAGCCCCTAGCCCCTAGCCGCTAGCCCCTGCCGCGAAGCGGCCCCAGTGATTAACGACGGTCGAAGACCGGGAAAAACTGCCTTCCATTCGCGGGGATTCGTGGGAAGAAAAACAACTCGGCGAAGCCGCCACGGCAGTTCGACAAAGATCGCGACAAAGTTTGCGACAAAGCTGCCTTGCGGAAGACTAGCGACTAGCCCCTAGCGACTAGCGACTCAATCGGGCAGGCGACGGGGCGGATTCGAGGCTGGGTGGCAGGCGTTCCGAGGCCAACCCCCGGCGACTGACCGATTACGCTCTCACACTTGATCCCATATCTGCTCGGGATCCCAATCCGCCGGCGGCGCGTCGCGGCGGCCGACGACGAGCTCGACCGTGCGCCCGTCGTCCTGCAGCTCCAGGTTCCAGGTGTAGTCCGTGAGCTTGTCGAGGAAGACGCGGTCGTGGCTGACGAGGATCATCGCGCAAGGGCATTCGGCCAGCGCATCCTCCAGGCAGGCGATGCTCGGCAGATCCATGTGGTTCGTCGGCTCGTCCATCACGATCAGGTGCGGCCCGCGGTTGACGCCGAGGGCGAGCAGGAGCTTGCGGATCTCGCCGGGGCTGGGCTGCTCGCTTTCGAGCAGACGCCCCGGACGCGAACCGAGGCGGCTCACGCTCGTCATCACAAAGCCCAGGCGATCCTTGGGCAGCGAGCGCGTTTCCTCCAGGATGTCCTTCGCCTCCTCCGCCGTGATTTCCTGCGGCACGCTGATGAGGCGCTCGGGCGGGACGGCGACATGCTGCAGCAAATGCTTCAGCAGCGTGCTCTTGCCCAGGCCGTTCGAACCCGTGAGCGCGATGCGGTCCGTCGGCGACACGTAAAGCTCGGGATGCACGAGGCGGCGGTTCTCGCCCAGCGAAATCTCCCCGGCAGGCACCGTGAGGACCGAGTTGCGCGTCGAGCACCCGCTGCCCTCCAGCCAGAACCCCATCTCGTACTCCTTGCGGATCGAGATGTTGGCGCGGGACGCCTCGACCTCCCTCGCCTTCTTGTTCAGGCTCGCGCTCTGCTTCGCGGCCCAGGCGTCCTTGCCGGTCAGCTTCGCAAGCTGGCGCTTGGCCTTGCCGTCGTGGTCCTTCTTGCTGGGCTTGATGTGCTTCGACGACTTGCTGACGGCCGCCCGGTGCTCGGCCTCCTCGCGCTTCGCCTGCGCGGCCTTCTTCAAACGCCGCGACGCGTCCCGCGCCTGGTCGTCCATCTTGCGCGCCGATTCCTGCTCCAGGCGATCCTGCTCCATGCCGGCGGTCACGCCGCCGGGACGGACGACCGCCTTCGGCGGATAGATGAAGAGGCACTGCGAGCAGAGCGCGTCCAGCAGCTCGCGGTCGTGGCTGACGAGCAGCCCCACGCCCTTGTAGCGCTTGAGGGCGTCGAGGAGCATCTCCCGCGCCGAGGCGTCGATGTGGTTCGTCGGCTCGTCGAGCGCCAGCACTTCGGGGTTCGCCCAGAGCACGACGGCGATCTGCAGGCGCTTGCGCTCGCCGTGGCTCAGCGTGTGCCAGCGGCCGTGCCAATCGTCCTGGATGCCCAGGCGCACCCGCAGATCGATCGCCTCGGGGTCTCGCGCCTCGACGAAATCCTCGAGCCCCTCGGGCGGATCGTCCGTGCGCTGCACGGCGTAGAGACCGGAGGCCAGATGGTGGATGACGCCCTTCGACGGCTCCAGCTCGCCGGTGGCCAGCCGCAGGAACGTCGTCTTGCCCGCGCCGTTCGGCCCCACGATGCCCGTCCAGCCGCGCTCGAAATGCGCATCCAGATCCGACAGCAGCGCCTTCGTCATCCCCGGATACTGGAAAGAAACCTGTTCAAAACGTAAAAACCTCGACATAGCTGAAATCCTCCTTCCTCGCGACGCACCCAATGCCGCCGCATCAAGAAATGGAAATTAGGCACTGTATCATTTTCCGCCTCATGAACGCAACATTTCCGCGAGCCTCGCCAGTAAGTCCAAAGTCCAAAGTCCAAAGTCCAAGGTCAAGCTTTGTCGCGAGCTTTGGCGTGAACTTTGTCGATCTCAGCGGCTAGCGGCTAGCGGCTAGGGATTCCGCAGGGCAGCTTTGTCGCGATCTTTGTCGCAAAACTTTGTCGACGTCATCGACGCCATCGACGCCATCGACGCCGAGCCTTGGTCGAAGGAAGGTGGGGCGACGCCGTCCCGGCGAGCCGACTCGACTGCGTGGCATATCATCGGCGCACCGCCCGCCCTTCGCCGTTCACGTTCCCGTTCGCGTACCCGTTCACGATGTCCTCGCCTACGTTTTTCGGGTACGGGTACGTGAACCGCTTCGCTGGGTACGGGTACGACCGATCCAGCCCACGACGGGCGGACTGGAAGCCGGATCGCGGGACGCCGCACCCGCACCATAATATTGAATTTTTCTTCAATATTACGGAGGCAGAGTCCTGACAGTTCCATCAACACCGCCCTCAAAAAACGAACGAAGCACCGATACGCTGGAAACCGCCGTCCTCGGCGGATGTTCGCCATGCCGCGGAAACCCGTGAAGTCGCCGCTTTCGGCAGACAGCCTGCGGAGACCGCGGTATCCAACGACACGACCCACGACGGACGAACCAAAAGCAAAACACGGCGCACCTCGGAAACAGGGGCATAGTTTGTCTGTTTTCGGAATCCCTTCGCCGCTAGCCATCCACCTCTAATTTTGGGAACAGACTCGGAAACCAAATTATATATTTATCGATTTGCCCTCTGAAACAACACCACCATCGCACCAATGGTGATGATGCCGGCCACGACAAATCCATAAGCGCCATCTTCAATTAAGAAACTGGCAGCAGTCCATGCCACAGGGAAAAAAACGAAAAGAAGAAAAATTGCAAAACAGCCCGAACGGGTTTCCCGTCGCTCATGTTCCTTAAGCCCCTTGCCGATACTTTCTGAAACCGGATTTTGATCGCGCATTTTGATTCTGAAAAAAGAAAACCATGGACAAGTGAAATGCTTGTCAAATGAAGGCAAAACGGTCTATAGCGCCCCCCGTCGGCCGGCCGCCTGCCACCCGCGCTGGCTGCCGACTGGCGGGTATTGGATAATGTCGTCTCGCTAAACAAAAAGCAAGATGCCACCGACAAAAACCATTGGAATGCCAATGACGATTCCAACGCCCGTCAAGCAGGCAATGACACCAAGGATTGCTGTAAGCAACCCCATTGTCTTTCGAAGCGGTTTAACCGCAAGTGCAAGGACCACCAATGCGGCTGCAATGATTAGAACCATCGTCATGTCCATAATTTACCTCTTTTCTCTTTTCGTACGTTTTGCATGATGTCAGACCTTTAGTCGCCGGTAGCGACTAAAAACCATTATTGGGATAGTCACGATCATGATCGCAACAAGAATTCCAAGTTGATCAACCATGGCTTGTTCCCATTGAAATCTGCCAGGTTCTGCAGCATACCAGGCCAATCCTTTAAACTGAAGGATTTCCCAAACAAGATTAAAGACACTCAAGAAAAGCGCACTACGCATCGCCGTCAGGAACGCCTTGATTGGCGTCGACAAGATCATGTGTTTCCAGCACAATGTCGCTGAAGCCAAAAATAGGGTGGCAAACATTCCACAAGCAAGATGCTCAAAAACAATGCCAGCAGACAAAGAAGGATGTAGTCTGGGGCGATAGATACGGATCAATCTTGACAACGTCGCAAAAAAGAGAAGAGCGCCTGACCCGTAAAAAATCCAACGGTAGAACTTCAGAATTTGATTTTTCAGCTTCATGCGAAACAAAAATATTTCGTCGGTTAATCTGGATTAATTCGACACTTCCTTGGATGCCAAGCAGCAAACAAACAAATCCAATGGAAGGAATTTAACGCTGCTCCGTCATCGGCAGTAATTCTTTCAGTTTCTTTCATGAGTTGCTCCTTGCTTCAGTCATCTAACACCTTACCATGTTCCCAAAATAGGTACAAGCATTATTTTGCGCGCCTTGTTTCCATTTTGGGTACACCGAGGCGGCGGCTTTATACTGGGCGGCATGAAAACCATCCACTCCGCCGAATACCGGGTCTTGCTGGGCTGGCTGCGCGAACAGCGCCAGTCCCGCAAGCTGACGATGCGCACCGTCGCGGAGAGGCTGGATGTCCCCCACTCGTGGGTCGGCAAGGTCGAAACCGGCGAACGGCGGCTGGATGTCTGCGAATACCTCGCTCTCTGCCAGGCGATCGGCTGCGACTACAAGAAAGGCATGAACTTGCTCGCCAAGTCAACCCTTCCGCACAGCCGCGTGGACAACGGCAAGAAACAGGTCTGATCTTACGGCGGCAAGCCGCCATGAGGGCGTTCGCCGTTCAACCAGAATTTGAATCTGGACACGGAGGTCCAGATCCACGAGAATGATACCCACGAGAATGATGCTGGGTAGGGTAGCGCGAGCGGCGGGCGCTTCCCCGCCCCTTCAGGGCTTTTTCATATTCTCGACCCAATCCCCTGGGCGTTGCCCAGGGCTGGCATGTCGGGTACGTGTGCGCAACAAGGTTTCAAGAGACCCGCCGGGGCGGATATGACCATGCCAAATGCAGCTGGCATGGTCAAGCACATAGCGGTTGCACCAAACGGCGCGCTGCTTGTTCACGCCGGTGCCGGACGGCGACGGCGAGAGCAACAGCACCCGACCGTCGGCGCAGGCTTGCGCCCAAGCCTGCGGCAACGGCTCCGGAATGCCACCGGGCAGGACATGCACATACGCACGCCGCCCAGCCAGGCAGCGAGCCAGCACCGCCCGCTCCTGCGGGCTGGTGAAGGTGGAAATCACAGGGGCTGGATCTGAATCTGGATCTGGATCTGAATCTGGACACGGAGGTCCAGACCCACGAGAAGGATGCTGGGCGGTGCCGGCGGCGGGTGCCTCCCCGCCCCAGCGCACGGCCTCAAGAGGTCCAGACCCACGAGAAGGATGCTGGGCGGTGCCGGCGGCGGGTGCCTCCCCGCCCCAGCGCACGGCCTCAAGAGGTCCAGACCCACGAGAAGGATGCTGGGCGGCGCCGGCGGCGGGCACCTCCCCGCCCCAGCGCACAGCCACAATATCACGGGGCGGGGCCTCTGCGCCCCATCCCGTGGGGCGCGACCTCTGCATCCCATCCCTATCGTGGGGCAGGACCTCCGTGTCCTGCCTGTCCTGCCTGCCCTGCTCAGAAGCCACATACGCCACAAGCGAGCGGTTCAGCAGCTCAAGATTGCCGCAGTGGTAGGCGGTCACAGGACCAAACCGATCCTGATCCCAACGGGCGGGATTCGAGCGGATGTAAGCGCGGATGTTCTCCAGCTCGCTGCGCGTGGTGATCAGGTTGTCGTAATAGCTGCTTTGCCAAAGGCGCGTGCCAATGTCGGGACATCGACCGTCGCGAGCCATCGCATGGTACTCATGCGTCGTAAAGCTCTTGAAGCCCTGGATCAGATACGCGAGGTGGTTCGGCTTGTTCGTCGGGCGGGCATGGATGCGCAAGACCGCATGGAAGTGGTTCGGCATCACCACATACGCATCGCGCCAGGCTTCCGGATGGCGCTCGAACAGCCCTTCCCAGCAAGCCGCCACCCGCCGCCCCAGCTCATTGAGCTCGCACCGATCACCCGCAACCACGCCAAACTGGCTCTTGTTGTTGGCGACCTGCGCGGTAACGAAAAACCAGCCGGCGCCGTAGTTGATCGCAGGGTTACGAAGCGGATTCGACATGAGGCAGAAACTCCTGCCCGCCCATGTACTTGCGAAGCGCCTCGGGAATGGTCACGGTGCCGTCGGCGTTCTGGAACTGCTCGACAATGGCCGGCATCAGGCGGCTGGTGGCGAGGCCGGAGCCGTTGAGGGTGTGGACGAACTCGAGCTTCTGCGTCTCGGCGCGGCGGAAGCGGATGTTGCCGCGGCGGGCCTGGTAGTCCATGGCGTTGGAAACGGAGGAGCATTCCTTGTACTCGTTCATGCTGGGCAGCCAAAGCTCGATGTCGTAGGTCGTCGCCATCGAGGCCGAGCAGTCGCCGGCGGCGAGCTTGCTGAGGCGGTGGTGCAGGCCAAGCCCCTCGACCAGCGCGCACGCCTTGCGGATCAGCTCGCGAAGCATCGCCTCGCTCTCCTCGGGGCGCGTGTAGGCGAACATCTCGACCTTGTTGAACTGGTGGCCGCGGATCATGCCGCGCTCGCTGGCGCGGTACGCGCCCGCCTCGCGACGGTAGCACGGGGTGTAGGCGAAGAGGCGACGGGGCAGCACGGCCTCGTCGAGGATTTCGCCGCGGTACAAGTTCACAAGCGCCGTCTCGGCCGTGGGAAGCAGGAAGTGGAACCCCTCCTCGGTCAGGCGGAACACGTCCTCCTCGAACTTCGGAAACTGCCCGGCGGCCAGGCCGCACTCGTAGTTGAGCAGATGCGGCGGCAGCATGAACGTGTAGCCGTCCTTGAGGTGCTCTTCGATGAAATAGTTGAGCAGCGCCCATTCGAGGCGGGCGCCGTCGCCCTGGTAAAGCCAGTAGCCCGTGCCGCCCATCTTGACGCCGCGCTCGTAGTCGATGAGCCCGAGATCCGTGCAAAGATCGACATGGTTCCTGGGGGTGAAGCCTTCGAAGGCCGGCTTCTCGCCGAAGACGGACACGACGGCGTTCATCTCCTTGCCGCCCGGGACCACGCCGGGGGCCGGAAGGTTCGGCAGACTCAAAAGCAAGGCGTTCTGCCCGGCCTCGACATCGGCGAGCCGGGCGTCGAGCGCCGCGATCTCGTCGCCGAGCTTTCGCATCGACGCCTGGATCTCGGTCGTGTCTTCGCCGGCCTTGCGGAGCTGCCCGATCTGCTTCGAAACGGTGTTGCGGCGGCCTTTGAGCTCTTCGGCGACGGCGAGGATCTCGCGGCGGCGCGCGTCGAATTCGAGCACCTGGTCCACGAGCGCCGGATCGACGTCACGGTCGCGGAGGCCCTGGCGGACCTCGTCGGTTTTTTCACGAATGCGCTTGATGTCTAGCATGGCAAAAATCCATTCTCCAAGAACTGTCCGGCGCTGGAGCGCCATTCAAACAAACTGCACGCCGGCAGACTACACGCCGGCGAAGGCGTTGAAACCGCCGTCCACGGGGATGACCGTCCCGGTGACGAACCCCGCGCCGTCGTCGTTGACGAGCCAGAGCAACGCGCCGACCAGGTCTTCGGGATCGCCGAAGCGGCCGGCCGGGGTGTGCGCGAGGATCGTGTTGGCGCGGGGGGTGTAGGAACCGTCGGGGTTCGTCAGGAGGCCGCGGTTCTGCTCGGTGAGGAAGAAGCCGGGGGCGATCGCGTTGACGCGGACGCCGACCTTGGACATGTGGACCGCAAGCCACTGCGTGAAGTTGCTCACCGCGGCCTTGGCGGCGCTGTAGGCGGGAATCTTCGTGAGCGGCGTGAAGGCGTTCATCGAGGAGATGTTGACGATGCAGCCGTTGCCGCGCTCCGCCATCGCGCGCCCGAACACCTGCGACGGCAGCAGCGTGCCGGTGAAGTTCAGGCTCAGGACGGACTCGACGCCCTTGAACTCCAGGTCGAAGAACGTCTTGACGTCCGGCGTCGACTCCAGCAGATCCTCGGGGAAGAGGTATTCCCGGGACGTCGTGCCTTGCGGGTGGTTGCCGCCCGCGCCGTTGACGAGGATGTCGACGGGGCCGAACGTCTCGCGAACCTCCCGCTCGACGGCCACGAGGCCGACGCGATCGAGCACGTTGCAGGCATGCGCCTTCGCGACGCCCCCCGCCGCGACAATCGCGTCCGCGGTCCGCTGCGAGGATTCCGGGCGTCGGCTGATCACGACGACCTTCGCGCCGCAAGCGGCCAGCGCCTCGGCCATGCAACTGCAAAGCACGCCGCCGCCGCCGGTCACCACGGCGACCTTGCCATCGAGATTCGTCTTGAAGGGAAGCTTCATATCACACCTGTCTATCAAAAATTCGGGTTAATTAAAAACAGTCGGGTTCCGCAAGTTGGTCATCGCACCGGGATCAGCAACTTGTCGCCCACGCGGATGAGCTCGGGGTTGCGGATGTTGTTTTCCTGCATGATCTCGTTCATCGTCACGCCGTACTCCCGGGCGATCACGGACAGCGTCTGCCCCGCCTCGACCTCGTGCTCGTAGAACTTGCCCGAGCCGCTCGGGCGCGACGAGCCGGTGTTCCGGCGCGCGGCGGCGGCCTTGATGCGCGCGTCGACATCGGCCATCAGCGCCCGGTTGTTCTCTTCCAGCAGCTTGCTGAACGAGGCGGGAATGGCCTTGAGCGCGGCGTTCTGCGACTCGACGTCGCGCCGGAGCGACGCGATCTCCGCGCGAAGCGACGCGGCGTCGCTCGCGCCCGAGGCGCTCTGCTGCATCGAGGAGTCCGCCTTCTGCGAGACGGTGTTGATCGACGAGCCGACGCTGTCGAGCTCGGCTTGCAAGCGGCGGACCGAGCTCTCCAGCTCGACCATCCGCGCCTCGCGCCGGGCCTCTTCGACCTCGCGCGGCGAGGGCTGGCGATAGCCCGAACCGCGCGGGGAGCCGAGCACCGTGCGCCCCGTTTCGTCGGTGGTCACGCAGCCGGCCGCCACGAGCGCAAGCAGCGCGAAGGCGAAGGCGTTGCAATGGTGTTTCATGCGGCTACTCACTTTTCTCCTTCTTCTGGGCTGCGTAGATCTTCTCGATGTACTTGCCGATGTCACGGTAGGTGACGTCAACCTTGTACACTTCCTTGAAGTGCTTCGCCGCTTCGTCCAGGTTGCCTTCCTCAAGCGTGACTTCACCGAGCAGGTAGAGGATTTCGAGCTTTTCGTTGGACATGCCGGGGATGAACTCCAGCGCCTGTTCAAGCTGCGAGACGGCCATGTCGAGCAGCCCCTTCTTGCGGAAGCAGAGCGCCAGGTGGTAGAGCGCCGACACGCGATCCTTGGGGTTGCGCTGCGCGATCTGGAACTGCTGGATGGCTTCGTCGATGTGGTCGTACTTGAAGTACTGCAAGCCCAGCTCGTAGCGCAGATGCTGGTCGTTGGGGTAGCGCTGCACGCGGTCGGCGATGTCGTCGAAGATGTACTGGTTGCGCTCCGTCTCCTTCTCCACGGCGCCGTTCGCATCGCCCGCTCCACGCAGGGCGGCGATCTCGGCGTCGAACTTCGCGACCATGATGTTGGAATAGCGGCGATCGAGCTCGGCATCGGCGCCAATCAGCTCGCGCGCCTTCTCGACCGTCTGAAGCGCGTCGTCGAAGCGCTTCTGCTGCGCGTAGAGGCTGACGAGGCTGAGGTAGTAGTTGATGTTCCTGGGCTCGGCCTCGATCTTCTTGAGCGCCTCCTCGATGAGCGACTCGGCGTCGTCCGCCGACTTGACCATCTTGCTCTCTTGCTCCAGCTTGACAGCTTGTTCCTCGTTGGCGAGGGCGACACGGAAATCGCCTTCCTCGCTGGATTGCTCCCAGCCCGCGTCAAGCGTGGCAAGCGCCTCGCTGTTCTTGAGCATGGTCGCAATCTCGGCATCGTTCGGGCGGGCGCGATGGACGCGTTCAAGGAACTCACGTGCCTTGCGGTAGTTCTTCACCTCGAAGTAGAGGCGGCCCAGCAGCTCGATAATCGGCAGGCTTCCGGCCGGCAGGTGCTCGCGCACGATTTCGACGGACATCAGGCCATCCTCTGTGTACCCGGCGCCGATGGCGGCCTTGGCGAGCAGCCTGATGTAGGAAACGTTCAGCGGGTTGAGAAGCATGAGCTTTTCGCTTTCAACAAGCGCCTCGTCGTACTTGCCGGCCTTCATCAGCCCTTGGATCTTCATCGACTTGATCATGCCGGGGATCGAGGGCAGACGGTGCGCAAGGGAGTTGTGCTTGTTGGCGGCCTTGTAGCGGGCGATCTGCGTCAGGCGCAGATTGCGGCGCGCGGCCGTGAACCCCGGGCACTGCTCCACGCATCGCAAAAAGATATCGATCGCGATGTCCGGGTTGTTGCGCTCCAAGGCGGCCAGGGCCTTGCCGTGGAGGTTGCGGATGTTCTGAGGAACCTGAACTGCTTGCTCAGTCTCGGTCGTCGTCGCGCCCTGGGTTGCGACTGCATCATTTTCGTTTGCCATGGCTTGTCTCTCCCTTTGATCAGGCCTTCACCTGGCCGGCCTTGGCCATTGAGCGCGCCTCGACGCTCTGAATCTCGGCGAATCCCTGCGAGCTGACGGGGTTGAGTCCGTCGCTCGCCTCCATCGAGGCGTCTTCCTCGAAGTAGAGCGACGCCTTCACGCCCGTGAGCGACTGGAAGAGGATGCTGCCCTTGTACAGGCCCACCTCCACCGTGCCCGACGCATGCGCCGCATACGTCCCGAGGGCGGCGAAGGCGGCCTCGGTGGCGAGGTCGTAGTAGCGGGCCTCGTAAATCTGCACGCCGATGAAGCGCGACAGCTCGCCGAACATCGTGGTGGCGCGCTTGTCGAGCACCGCCTGGTACACGTAGCGCAGCGCCTGCGCCAGCATCTCCATGCCCGGCGCCTCGTACACGCCGCGGCTCTTCGTGCCGATGATGCGGTTTTCGAGCGCGTGGCTCAACCCGACGCCGTTGCGGCCGGCGATCTGGTTGGCCTTGACCATCAGGTCGAACGGCGAAAGCCGCTCGCCGTTGATCGCGACCGCCCGCCCCTTCTCGAAGACGATCGCGACGGTCTCGATCTTGTCCGGCGCCTGCATGGGCCACACGCCCATCGTCGGCTCCACGATCGTCATGGCCGTCTCCAGGCTCTCCAAATCCTCGGCTTCGTGCGAAAGACCGGCCAGGTTCCCGTCGGTGGAATAGCGCTTCTTCCCGCCCGGGAACGCCACGATGCCGTGCTTCGCCAGATACTCGCACATCTGCGTCCGGCCCGGGAACTCCGTCAGCAGCGCGGCGTCGCGCCACGGGGCGTAGACGTCCATCTCGGGGGCGAACTGGTGCGTGTAGCGCTCGAAGCGCATCTGGTCGTTGCCGCGGCCGGTCGCGCCGTGCGCCAGCACGGTGATGCCGCGCGCCTTCATCTCCTGCACGAGCTTGCGGACCGTGACGGCGCGCCCGAGGCCCGTGGAGTTCCAGTAGCCGCCATCGTACGCCGCCTGCGCCAGGATCGCGCGGAAGCACGCCTCCGCCATCTCGTCGCGGCAATCGACGATCACCGTCTCGACGCCGCAGGGCGCCATCTTCTTCGCCACGTCGCGGATGTCCTTCTCGTCCGGCTGGCCGAGATCCGCCGTGAAGCACAGCACGTCCGCGCCGGCCTGCTTGAGCCGCATCGCGATCGTCTTGCTGTCCAAACCACCCGAGACGCAGATGCCGATCCGGCGTCCCTCCAATTGACTCACTGTCAGTGCCATGTCAATGCTCCCGTTCTGCCGGCGTCCCCGGCGCAAATGCCTCTGTTCTCCATTCCTTGGTTCCTTGCCCTTCCGGACGCCGGCTATTCGGCGTCCTCCCCGTCCCCGGCGTCCTCCCCGTCCTCGGCGTCCTCGCCGAACATCTCGTCGAGCGTCTCGCCGATCATGTCGAGCGCCTCCTCCAGATCCTTGTCCGAGATGCAGAGCGGCGGCAGGAAGCGCACGACGTTCGGCCCCGCCACGCAGGCGAGCAAGCCGCCCAGGCGCAGGTTGTCCACGATGTCCGCGGCGTTGCCGTCGACCACGAGGCCGATCATCAGCCCCATCCCGCGCACCTCGAGAATCGGCTCGTACTGCTCGACGAACTGCTGGAGGCCCTCCATGAAGAGCTTGCCGTACTGGGCGGCCGCGTCAAGCAGCTTCTCGTCCTCGATCGCCTGGATCACGGCCAGGGCGGCCGCGCACGCGACGGGGTTGCCGCCAAAGGTCGAGCCGTGGCTGCCGGGCTTGAAGACCTCGGAAAACTTCGGCGAGGCCAGCAGCGCACCCAGCGGCAGACCGCCGCCCAGCGCCTTCGCCAGCGTGCAGACGTCGGGCTTCACGTCGTACTGCTGCCAGCCGAACCACGTGCCCGTGCGGCCCATGCCGCACTGGATCTCGTCGCACATCATGACCAGATCCTTCTCGTCGCAAAGCTCGCGCACGCCCTTCATGAACTCGGGCGTGGCGGGAATCACGCCGCCCTCGCCCTGGACGCACTCGAGCAGGATGCCGACCGTGCGCTCGTTGACCAGCGCCTTGACCGACTCCAGGTCGTTGAAGTCCGCGAACTCGAAGCCCACGAGCAGCGGGTCGAAGCCCTTCTGCACCTTGCTCTGCCCCGTGGCGGACAGCGTGGCCATCGTGCGGCCGTGGAACGAGTTCTTCATGCAGATGATCTCGTAGCGGCCCTGTTCGTGGCCGTACAGGCGGGCCAGCTTGATCATCGCCTCGTTCGCCTCGGCGCCCGAGTTGCAGAGGAACGCCTTGCCGCCCAGGCCGATCAACGAGAGCTTCTGCGCGAGCAGCCCCTGCATCGGCGTGTAGAAGAGGTTCGAGCAATGCGCGAGCGTCGCGGCCTGCTTCTGGATCGCCTCGACGACCTTCGGATGGGCATGGCCCACGTTGTGGACCGAAATGCCGGCCGTGAAATCCAGGTACACGAAGTTGCGGGCGTCCCAGACACGGCACCCCTCCCCGCGCACGATCGTGGCCGTCTTCGAATAGGTGTTCATCATGAAATCGCCGCAAAGCGCCGCGATTTCCTCGTTTTCGTTCTTCTTCTTGCTCATGAACTGACAATCTCCGTTCCAACGCCTTTGTTAGTGAAAATCTCCAGCAAAAGTGAATGCGGCATGCGCCCATCGACAAGATGGACCTTGCGCACCCCCGCCTCCAGCGCTTCGAGGCAGCTCTGAATCTTCGGCAGCATGCCGCCGCCCACAACGCCCTGCTCCATCAACGCCGGCGCGTCGGCCGCGTGAAGCGTGTCGATGAGCGAGGCGGGATCCGCGGGATCGCGCAACAGCCCCGGCACGTCCGAGACGAAGGCCAGCTTGCGCGCGCGCAGGCCCTTCGCCAGCGCCGCGGCCGCCGTGTCCGCATTGATGTTGTACACAAGCCCGTCCGGGCCGCGGCCCAGCGGGCAAATGGCCGGCACCGCGCCCTCGTGGAGCAGCTCGAGCACCGGCCCCGTGTCCACCGCCATCGGCACGCCCACGTAGCCCCAGTCGAGCGTGGCGCCCGTGGCGGGGTCGCGACCCGTCTTGCGGTTCGCAAAGAAAATCCGCTCGCCGTGCAGCGGCCGCGCATCGACGCCCGCCTCGCGCAGAATGCGCACGACCTCCGCATTGACTTCGTTCTTGATGACGTCCTCGACGATGTGGATCGAGGCCGCGTCCGTGACGCGCAGCCCCTGGACGAAGCTCGTCTCGACGCCCGCGCGCTGAAGCCCGCGCGAAATCGCCTTGCCGCCGCCATGCACCACGATCGGACGCATGCCCACCACCTTCATGAAGGCGATGTCCGTCAAGATGGACTTCAGGTCCGCGGCGCTCTCCATGACGCTGCCGCCGAGCTTCACGACGATCATCTCGCCCTTGAAGCGGGCGATGTACGGCAGCGCCTCGATCAGCGCGTCCGCCTTCGCGATCACCGCGTCCATGGCCGGCGGTTGGACGGTTGTGTTGGCGCTCATGTCGTGTACTCCCCGTTGATCTTCACATACTCATAGGAGAAATCGCAGGTGTAGACCGCGTCGCTCCCGTCGCCCAGGCCCAGGTCGATCCGCGTCGTGAACGCCGGATTCGCCATCACCTTCGCCAGCCGCTCGTTGGCCGCCGCGTCGGCGACCGCCCCGCGGTCGTAGGCGCACACGTCGTCGAAGAAAATCCGCGTCTTCATCGCATCGAAGGCGGCCCCCGAATTCCCGACCGCGCAAATCACGCGGCCCCAGTTCGGATCGGCTCCGAAGCACGCCGTCTTGAACAGCGGCGAATTCGCCACGGCCCGCGCCGCCAGCAGCGCATCGGCATCGCTCGCCGCGCCGTCGACGGCCACGGTGACGAACTTCGTCGCCCCCTCGCCATCGGCCACGATCTGCTTCGCCAGCGACTCCGCCACGGCGCCCAGCGCCTCGGCGAAACGCTCGAAGTCGGGATGCGGCGCGGCGGGAATCGCCACGCCGGAAGCCCCGTTGGCGAAGACGACGAGCGAGTCGTTCGTGCTCTGGTCGCCATCCACCGTGATGCGGTTGAACGAACGCCCGGCCGCGCGGCGCAGCGCCGCGTCGAGGTCGGCCGGCTCGATCGCCGCGTCCGTCGTGATGTAGCACAGCATCGTCGCCAGGTTCGGGCAAATCATCCCGGCGCCCTTGCACATGCCGCCGACCACCACGTCCGCGCCGCCGATGCGCACGCGCAACGCGGCCTGCTTGGCCACCGTGTCGGTCGTCATGATCGCATGGGCGGCCTCGTCCCCGCCGTCCCGGCGCAACGCGCCCTTCGCCAGCCGGACGCCCTCGGCGACGCGATCCATCGGCAGCCGACGCCCGATCGTCCCCGTCGAGCTCACCAGCATCTCGGACTCCGGCACCTGGACGGCGTCGGCCGCCATCTTCGCCATCGCCACGGCGTCGGCAAAGCCCCCCGGCCCCGTGCAGGCGTTCGCGCAGCCGGCGTTGACCACCACCCCGCGGCAGCGGCCCGACGCCACCCGCTCTCGATCCACCACCACCGGCGCGGCAGCGGCCCGGTTCGAGGTGAAGAGCCCCGCCGCCGTGGCCGGACGCTCCGAGAGCACCATCGCCATGTCGTTCCGGTTCGCCTTGATGCCCGCGGCCACGCCGCAAGCCAGGAACCCTTGCGCGGAGGTCACCCCCCCGCCTGTTAGCCATTCAAATTCAGTGTTCATATCGATCAGTCCCCTCCGTTCGCTGCAAACGACGGGGATTCCATGCAAATTGGAAGATTCATTATGCCACAACCACCCTCCAATGTCTAATGGAAGTTTTGCGCAATCGGTCGGCGGCCAGTTTGCCGTTTTCAGCGGCCAGCGGCTAGCGGCTAGGGGTTAGGGGGTTCCGCACTCGCCCCGCTCCCCACCCGCGCTTCTCCCGTGGGTGGGCACCGCGTGCCCACCCAATCCCCCACCCCCGCCCCCAAGAACAAGCCGAATCCTGTCAATCTTTTAATCCTGTCCATTCCTTATTGTAAAAACCATTGCCAAAGCCAGCAAGGATATGATTTACTGCTGATGTCATTTCTTGACGCGGAGCAATGATTTATGAAACGTATGGTTGGTCTCATGGTGTTTTTCGTTTCGCTGGTTGCGGTTGCCGCGCAGGCGAACAGCCTGAGTGGCGGCGGGGGCAAGAAGCCGGTGGTTTTCGCTCTTCAAGGCAGCAAGCAAGTTGGCGCCATAGCCGTGGACACCATGGCTGATCGCGTGGTTGGAATAACGGCTCAGCACGTCGCGCCAGATGGGATCATGTCGAATGTTGTCGTTGATGCGTATGGCATCGCCGCATCAGGTGACAAAGGCTTCTGGTTGCAGGATGGCAACGACATCGTTTTAAGAATCCTCCCTCCTGTTCGCGCTGTCAACATGCCGGTGACGGTTGATTTTGGGGAAATCCAGATGAATGCACAGCCGCGAAACGCATTCGACGTGCGGTTTGCTCCTTCAACGGCGTTTCGCATGATTTGTTGTTTTGGCCAGGAACAAGGTGGCGAATTGTGCGTACTCGCCACCGGCATGGCTTCTTCGGTCGAGAACAATGCCTTGACGGGAACCAACGTTGTTGTCCGTTGGAGCGGCTCCGGGGACAATGCCGCCTCTTTCGGGGGAGGCTGCCGGGTGACCCCGGCGGATGTTGCCGAAAAGGTTTCCCAAGCAGTAAAGGTGCAAGAACGGATTGGTTTGAGCAAATAAGCGATTTAAAACCTTCCGTCCACCCTATCCAGCGGAAAGGCAGTTTTCAGCGATTAGCGTCGGGCCACGACTGGCATTTTTGATCATGATCAGTAAAATCTGGGGCCTGTCCCCTAAAAGTCAGTAGATCATGGGGTCTGCCCCCCTAAAATCCTTGGGAACGCGAGGCTCTCAGCACTCGCCCCATCACCCACCCGCGCTTCTCCATATCGTACGGGTGGGGCTTCGCCCCCACCCCCGCGCCCCGGCGCGGCGCGCTTCAGCCCCTTATTTCACGCCACTTGTTTCACAAGAACGAAGGCGCCCTTCCCAGAATTTTATTGCGGATGCAATGGCATCGTGGCACAAGTCGCCATATTTAGGGATGGCGACCTCGCGAAGCCATGCAAGAATGGCGTCAGCCTCGGATGTTGAGAACCCGGAAAAACGGCGTTGGTTGAATTCGAGTTGCATGTGACAAGACGCCGAACCACCGCTTTGATCCGCGTTCCTTTTCCCCTGTTCGAGTCCCCCATCCAAAACATAAACGAGATGGTCGCCAGTCCCTTGGAACGAGCATTTGTTTTCCGAGTGCATTTCCCTCAACATGAGCAAAGGTAAAAGCCGTTTGAATGAAGCATTGTCAACGCGATTGATTCCATGGTTCAACTCCCGCGCTTCTTCCTCGGAAATCGAATCGATCGAGGCAACGCACCCAAAAGCCTTGCGGATTTTGCCTTCCAAAGCACCTGCAGAAAATGAGCTTTTCATTTATAAAGACGGAGATCTCTTAAAAAACGGTCTGCGTTGTTGTAATTCGCCCCTCTTCCACTCCCAGCAGCACTATTCCGCTGATCCCCATGGAAGCATCGATGCCGTCGCAAAGCCATGACAGAATCGTTCCCAAAAGACTGACCTTCTCCAATTGCACCACGGCCCATTCATTGTCGGCTTCCTGGCGATGATCCACCGTCCTGATGCGTAACGCATCGCGGTTTTCTTCGAGATGGGCGACCGCCTCGGCAACGGGCATACCAGCGAAAGACGAAACCTTGCCAATGCGATCAAGCGTTTTCTTCCACAACACAAGGTCATAGACAATCGCCATGACGACCACAACACCAGCAACGATCATGAACTGTTTGAGCAATTGCCGCTGTGCCATACGCATCTCCTCCTCTCCTCATTTAAGCGCAACGCACCCGCCCGCCGGCCGACGGCACGCGCACGCCCTTCATACAAAGCGCACCCATTATGGCACAGCGAAGCGGACGAAACAAGCGAAACGAACGGCTGCCCCCGCAAGTCCGCTTTGTCGTCTTGCCGCAAACTTCGCCGCCCCCAAGAACAAGCCGAATCCTGTCAATCTTGCAATCCCATCCAAAACCAAACGCCTTCCTTGCGCCCCTCAGGGGACAGACCCCGAGCGCAGCCTTGACTTTTTCCGAGTTCTGATGTAACGTCAAGGTGAAATTGAAATTGAATTCGCAACCGCTTTCAATTCGCCCCGTCAATCCTGACCCGGTCTGTTGCGGCGGTACCGAAATAGACAACTCGGCATCTAAACAACGAGGCCGCAACAAGGAGAAATTGATCCATGGCCAACAAGACGAACAGGCGTTCCCCAGGCAAGGGAACGATGCGGGGATTCATGAAGGCAGCCGTCGCGGCGGGACTGGCGCTGGCCCTTGGAGGCCAGGCCTTCGCCGTGGAGGATTTCATCTGCTTCTGGGGCGGAAACGCCAGCGGAAGCTGGAGCCAGACCGACCCGGCCAACACCGGAAGCAAGACCCCGGGATGGTGGGACCGGACCGTGCCTCCCGACGGCGTTGGCGACGTTCCGGACGACGTGGATCTTCTCGATGGAACCAATGTCACGGCCCGGGTTCAGTCGATGACCGGGAACTCCATCACGCTCGACAGCAATCGCACCGTCGGCCGCCTCTGGTACAACTGGGATGGCTCCTCCTCCTACAATCTCACCGCCAAGGGCAGTTTCACGCTCAACGCCTCCGGCGGCAGCGTGTTGACGCTGGCGCGTGAAGACGCCACGCCTCAAATCCATATCGGCTACCGATTCGCTCAAAACAACTACAACATCGGCGTCACGATCAACGCCCCGCTCGCCGGCACCCAGGGCTTCACCGTCGGATCTCCGGGAACCGTGGCGTATGGCGGATTCGGACTGGTCCTGGGCGGCGCCAATACGCTAAGCGGGACGATTTCGGGATTCAGGCTTCTGACCCTGAAAAACGAGCTTGCAGCGCAAAACGCAGCCCTTTCCATAAACGGCACATCCACGTTGCGGCTCCGCCATGACACGGACAACGCCACGTTCTCCTCGGCAGGCATCGTCGTCAATGCAATGAGCACATCAGGGGGAGCGACCATCAACGTCGACCGGAACACGGCCGATGGCGAAACCGGGCATCGGCTCATTCTCGGCGGCCCGATTACCGTCAGCGGGCAGGATCGTATCAAGACGTTGTCCATCACCGGCGACAACGGCTACAGCCTCGAACTCACCGGGGGCTACACCAACACGTTCGCCAGCAAGCCCAGCCGCATCGATGCGGATTCCGCCAATGTCGCGTTGTCGGGATCGACGCACGATCTGGGCGGCGGACTTGTCCTCGGCGGCGCGCTGGCAACCGGCATCAACACCATGGCCGGCACCATCTGCGGAGCAGGCGGAATCACCAAAACCAACGACGCCACGTGGGCGCTGACGGGCGCAAACGCATTCACGGGCCCGAGTTCGATTTCCGGCGGCAACCTGCTGATCGACGGCGGCTCCATCGGCACGACCGAGACCGGCGACGACGCCGTGTCCGTCAATGCAGGCGGAACGCTGGGCGGCGATGGCGGCACCGTGTTCGCCGACGTCGCGGTGGCCGGTTCCGGTGCGATTGCGCCGGGTTCGGTGGATGATGCCGGCTCCCTGATCGGCACGCTGACGATCGGCGGCGCCGCGCAAGCCGCAACCGTCGGCTTCGCCGACAATGCCGTGCTGGCCATCGACGTCGGCAGCGCCGCCGCCGACCTCCTCGTCGTGAAGGGCGCGGTTGCGCTGGGCGCCACGGCGGACGACGACGTGAACCTCGTCGTGCGGGACCTCGTCGAATCGACAGGACTCGAATACAAGATTTTGGAGGCTGACGGCGGCATCGCCATCCCGGGAACGCTCACCGTCTCCGGCAGCACAACCATGACCCGCTACGCCCTGCGGGAAAACAATACGCAACTGTGGCTGAAACACGAGCCGCCGCCGGGCACCGTCATCTGGATCAATTAATCCTACTTCGGAACATGCCCATGAAAAAAACGCTTGTGGCCCTGGCTCTCGCCTTCGCTGCCGCCGGGACGTTGTCCGCGGCGCCTCCCGGGAGACCGGAAGGCCGCGTCGACATCGAAATCCGCCCCTCCATCAAAGGCGCCGTGCTGACCAGGGCCGACGGAGAAAAACCCGCCGATCGGCTGCAATGGGTGTTCCCGGCAAGCGATGCGTGGACCGCCCGGACGTTGCGCTTCACGCCAAGCCACGACTGCACGATCCGGCTGCGTCTGAAGTCGCGCTTCGACGGATTGGAAAAGCCGGTCTGGATGCTGTACGACGCCCTGTCCGCAGATGGAATGCCCCTCGTCAACGGAGACTTCGAGCAGCAGCCCACGAGCAAAACCGGATGGATCCTGGAGCAGCAGGTCGAGGGGCAAGGCGCGTCGTGGCTGACGATCAGCGGACTGGCCCGGCAGGGCCGAGGCTGCGTCCGCGTCTGGCACAACGGCCCCGCCACGCAACAGGGCATCGCGCTCAAGGCGGGGCGGGAGGTCACGCTCGCCCTCCACGCGCGCCGGGCTCCGGAACTCGTGCCGCCGGCCGATCCCGTCGAAGCCGCCAAGTTCAAGCCGTTCGACTTCTCCCTCCCCGCCCTGGCCGCGAAACACCCTGAGATCCGTCTTGTCGACCGCATCGTCGCATCCATGAAGGACGTGCCGCCGATCGCCCCGCGCCTCGGCGAACGCAACGGCCTTCCGGCGATCTGGCTCAACGGCGACTGGCAGTTTCTGCCCATGCCGTCGCTCCCGGAAGCCATCGCGCAGAACCGTCTCTTCGTGCCGTCGCTGCTCTCGAGATCCTTTGCGCTTCGAGAGGCTTACGCCCCGGCCCCGGCCGACTGGCACGACGCGAGCAAGCTCTGGTATTCCGTCAACGTGGACATCCCCGAAGCCTGGCGCGACAGCCCTGTCGTGCTGAGGTTCGGCGCCGTGGACTTCCTCGGCGCCGTCTTCATCAACGGGCGCCATGCCGCCACCCATGCCGGCCGATACACCCCGTTCGAAGTTCCGTTGGCGGCGGACGACATCTCGGCGGGACGCGTCAATGTCTCCGTGTTCGTCCTGAAATGCGACTACGCCATCGCCGACGGCGTCTCGTGGTTCCAGCTCGGCTCCTCCTACCGGAGCAAGCCCATCCCGGGCGGCATCGCCGCCCCCGTCTGCCTCTACCGCGACACGCCCGTCGGCATCCAGAACGTGCGCATCGTCACCACGCTGGCCCCCAGCAGACTCGCCGTGTCCTGCACCACAAAGGCCCAGCCACCCGACGTCGAAATCGAGCCCGTCGTCGTTGACGCGGACGGAGGCACGGTCCTGACCCTGCCCCGAAAGCCCGCAGCCGCGTCGCTGAAATGGGAGGCGGCCTGGGAGAACCCAACACCGTGGTCCCATGAACGGCCGCATTTGTACCAGATCCGCTTCGACCTGCATCGCGCCGGGACGCGCCTCGCCGAGGCGCATGCGGAGCGCTTCGGCTTCCGCGAGGTCAAGGTCGAGGGACGCAAAATCCTGGTCAACGGCATTCCCGTGCGGCTCTTCGGCGTCTCCGTGGGGCAGCAGAGCAACGCCGCATTCTGCCGCGCCGACGAAGACTTCAGCTACCGCTACTTCCGCATCCTGCGCGAGAAGTTCCACATCAACGCGCTGCGCTTTCACCACACCCCCGCCTTCGAGGCGCAGATCCGCGCGGCCGACCGCGCCGGCATGCTCGTCATCAATCAAAGCGGCGTCTGGACGTCGGCGCGCGACCTCAACTACCGCGGCGGCAACGACACGCTTGCCAACTTGGAGCGGGAGTTCGGCGAATGGATCGGCCGCGACCGCAACAGCCCCTCGACCATCATCTGGGACACGGCCAACGAGTACATCGCGGGCAGCCCGGGCTTCTCCGACTTCTGGCGGAAGTTCGACGACATCGCGCGAAAGCTCGACCCCACGCGCATCGTGCAGCAATCCGCCAGCGGGCCGTTCGACGACCGCGGCGAAACCTGCCACCTGCATACCGGCTACTACAGCAACGCCCGCGGTCACCGCAGCCTCCCGGCGCGCGTCGAGAAACCCGTGATCTTCGGCGAGTTCCTCTCCCCGAAAGACCTCGAAGCGCCTCGTTGGGTGGGCGATGAAAAAGGTCTCAACGCCACCTACATCAAGACCTTCGAAGACCGGCTCGCCGAATATCGCCTGTCCGACGCCACCGGCATCTTCCCGTTCTACAGCATCGAAGACGCGTTCACGCTGGAATCGAAAATTCCGGAGGGAACGGACTTCGCGCCGGAATCCTTCAACCCGAAACGGCTGTACGACAGCTACATCGTCAATCCCTACGCCGACATCGACGCGCAGGTGGACCCCGCCTTCGTCGCCATGGCCAACCGCGTCTTCGCACCCGTCGCGGCGCTGTGGCGCGAACGCAGCCACCATTTCAAGGCGGGGAGCGCCGCGCTGCGCACGCTGCGCGTCGCAAACGATTCGCTGGCGTCCATCGACGCCAAAGTCTCCGTGACGCTCGACGACCGCGAGCTGCACCGCGTGCGGCTCGCCCTGAATCCCGGCCAATGGCGGGATGTCGCGGTGCCGATCCCGGCCGACGCATCCTCCGGCACCCTCGCCGCCAAGGTCGTTTATGGCGACAAGGAGTACGTCAACGAGAAGCCCTGCACCGTCGTCGCACCGGCGAAGGGCGATGGCGCCCGCATCTGGCTGCATGGCGGTTCTCCCGCGATGAAAGACGCCCTCGCAAAAGCAGGATACGAGGTCAAGACGCTCGCGGATCTGACCCCATGCGCCGACGGGGTGCTGCTG
Source organism: Kiritimatiellia bacterium (assembly GCA_050942875.1). Classification (GTDB taxonomy): domain Bacteria; phylum Verrucomicrobiota; class Kiritimatiellia; order RFP12; family UBA3636; genus JAAZAI01. The sequence goes on along the minus strand of JBMNOD010000018.1, from coordinate 21,159 downwards.
GTGTGCGAAAACGCCGTCACCGAACCCGGCAAACTTCAAACCCTCCTCGACCGCAAGCGCGGCGCCGTGATCGTGCTGCGCCAGGACACGGCGGAATTCTCCGAGTTTCTGGGCATGGACTTCATCCGCGCAAAGGGCCAGCCCGGCACAGAGGAGCGCTTCGTTTCCGCAGGACTCTACGCGCCCGCCTACGACCGCGCGCTCCATGATCGCGGCGTCCAGGACTACGACAACCCCGGCGGCACCGACGCCTCGTATTTCGACACCTACGCCGTGCCGATGCACAACGGCCTCACCCCCCCCAATGTCACCATCTTGTTTGGCGGGCGTCGCCCGCACCATGTCCCCTGCCTGCGCTACGCGCTGGCAGACGGCAACTACATCTTCTGCCAGATGCCGTTGGAGAAACATCTTCTGCACGACGGGCGGGCCATGCCCATCCTCCAGCGCCTGATCGATCTGGCGGTCGAGCCCCGTCCGGCGCCTGCGGACGGCACGATCTTCACGGACGACGACGCCACCCGCGCCGCCCTTGCCGCCTACGGCTTCAAGATGACGGACGATCCAACCGTCGCAAGCCTGGCGGTGGCCAGCGCCGCCGCCTACGAAAAGGACGCGCGTCTCAACGCCGCGCGCCGCGTGCTCGTCTATGGCGCCTCGGACGGCGAAATCGACGGCAAGAAGCTTCGGGTGATCCCCACGGCGGGGTTCATCTCGTTTGCAGTCTCTCCAGCCGTGCCGGGACTGGGCGATCTCGCCGCGGCGAACTTCTTCCCCATCGTGGACGGCACGATCAACAAGGAGGGCGGGTTCAAGCATCCCGTTCCCGTTGTCTGGCTGCAAGACGCGGAACGCGCCGTGTTCGGCCGCAAGACCAGCATCCGGATGCGCGTCTATGCGCCGAAATCGGCCCTGCCCGTGATGGCGTACTACAAGAAGGACGAAGCCGACCGCTGGGTTTGCGGGTTCGCGGCGGGCGAAAGCCATGTGATTGCAACGGCGTTGTCGATCGCGCGCTGGCTCGACCTCCCCTTCGCCCTGGAGACGCCCCGACGCGTGCAGGACTACTATGTCATCGGAGCGGGCGACGTCGCGCTTGACGGCGATCTGGCCGAGTGGCGCTTCGATGGCGACCAGACGCTGCACAACTGGCGGCATGCCATGGCGCTGAAAATCGGCGACGGCGCGCTGTTCCACAGCATGGAGGACGCCAAAAACCTCTACGTGGCCGTCGAGGCCGCCCAACCGGAGCGGCTGGTCGTCCACTGCGGTTCCATGCGCGTCGAACTCTCGCCGAACCCCGATGGCACGGTGGCCGTGTCCGTGGATGGCAGGCCTTCGGCAGGCAGCGGCAAATGGCGGATGGCGGATGGCAAGAGCATCCTGGAGGCGGCCGTTCCACATGCCGAAATCAACCTCGGGCAGAAGAGCGCGCTTCGCGTCGCATACGGCGCTTCGACGTATCCCGCGGACGAAGGAAGCTTCAGCTTCCGGATGAAGCAACCGCGCCATCTCGGGGACTACCCGGCGGGAGGCGAGCTCGCCGGCAGCGGGAAAACGGAGTTGGAAATCCACGTGGGCCAGGCCAAGGCCACCGAACTCGCCGACGATCGTCTCTTCTCCAAACAGGCCAAAGTCACTCGGGTGGACATCACGGAGACGCCCGGCAAAGGCTGGAAGATCCAATTGCTCACGCGCAACGACATCAAGCCCATCAAGAAAGGCGACCTGCTCCTGGCGGTCTGCCACGTGCGTTGCGTCGATCCGGATGGCGTGCTGGATTTCAACTTGCGTTTCGGCCAGACCCAGGACAAGATCGCGGATGTCCCGGTCAACGCCCAGGGGACCCAATGGCGGCGAGTCTACGCCCGCGCCCGCGCCAACAAGGACTACGACGTCGGGAAATGCGTCATATCGCTTGGCCTCGGCTCGGCGGCGGTCGGAACCTACGAATTCGCCAACCTCCAAATTGTGAACTTCGGCGCGGAAGCCGACGCCGAGGGCGTCCCCCCGAGCGGAATGCGGCACGACAACCCATAGACGAAGGGCGAACATGCGAAAATGAAATTGATAAGCGACGCCTTCGATTGGCAATGCCTGACGCCCGGCGAAGGGCATTTCATGTTTGGATACTACGACCGCTGCGCCTGGGACGCCACCGGGCAACACCATCTCGCGCTGCAGATTCCCCAGCAAAGCCGCCTCCCCGAACCCGGCGAAACCGCGGAAGTCGGCATCGTCGAACGCGGCAGGCCCGGCTTCCAACGACTCGCGACGACGCAGGCGTGGTGCCACCAGCAGGGCGCCATGACCTTGTGGCTCCCGCAACGACCGGGCTGCTTCATCTACAACGACTTCATCGAAGAGGCGAACGGCCGGTGGAAGCCTGTCGCCCGCATTTACGATCTCGCACGCGGCCTCGTCGGACAGTACGACCGCCCCGTCTATGCCATGTCGCCAGATGGGCGCCTGGCCGCCGCCTTGGACTTCAGCCGGATCCCGCGACGCGGCTACAGCTACGCACGGGCGACGTTCAAGGGCGCGCCTCCAGACCTCGACAACGACGGCCTGTGGATTCTCGATCTCGAGACGGGGAAGACCCGGCTCGTCGCCAGCTACCGCGCCCTGATCGAAGCGCATCCCCTGCCCTACGACCTCGAACAGGGCGCCGACTGCATCTGGCTCAACCATGCGATCTTCAACTGCGACGGCTCCCGCGTCATGGTGCTGTTCCGAACGTGCGCCAACCCGGCAAGCCCATGGCCCTGGCATACGTACATGTTCACCATGCGGGTGGACGGCGGCGAGCTGGCTTGCCCGCTGCCGCACACGCTTTGGCGCGAATCGGCCATCTCGCATCAGATCTGGGGGCGCGCGCCCGGCGAGATTCTGATTGACGCGAACTGGTGCGGAAGAGGATACGAATATGTCGTTTTCGACAGCACGAGGCAGCGCTTCCAGGCAAACCGGATTTCGAAGGGCATGGGCCCGATGGGGCACACGGTGTTCTCCCCGGACGGGCGCTGGATGGCGGCGGACACCTACTCGATCGACGGCGTCCAGCGTCTGTCGCTCGTGCGTGTTTCCGACGGCGCGCTCACGGAAGTCGGACGCTTCCGGCATCAAGCCGGAAACGACCTCGTCGATGTCCGCTGCGACCTCCACCCGCGATGGTCTTCCGACGGCCGCGTCCTGACCGTCGACAGCATTCACGACGGCCATCGGCGCATCTACGCGCTCGACGTGTCGCCATTGACAGTTTGAACCAGACAAGAGGCTCCACGCCCCGCACGCCATCCTGCGACCCAACGCCCCCCTCTGGCACGGATTGCCACCTCGCGGGAGGCGCCGCGGAGTCCACGTCGTTTGTCTTCGCGGAAAAACGGATGTCCGGCTGTCTTGATGCAAAGTGGAACCTGCCCGTCGCCGTCGCCGCCGGATTTCCGGCGGAAGACGGATTACGGCTTGTCCGTTTCACAATCGACAAGCCCGGCGAGTTCGCCTGCGCCACATGACTCGTAAGGGGTGTAAAGCGGATCCCAGGGGATCGGCTTGCCGAAATAGTGCAGGTCGCAATAGTCCAGCATCGCCGTCCAGTCGGGGATGAAATGGCCGTGGCCGCCGTTGCGGAAGTGCATCGCGGCATGCTCGGGCTTTCCGCCGAGGAATTCATACACCTTCCGCGCCGCCGCATGCGTCACGCACGCGCCGGCCGGATTCGCCCACAAGTCGTCGAGGCCCTCGGACGAAACGACCGGACGCGGCGCGCACATCGCCTTGAGGAAGTGGCTGTCGAAGGGCAGATCCCCCTCGGCGTCCGCATAGTCGGCGAAACGCGTGCAGAACCACGTCGGGAATGTTTCCACGATCCACTTCAGCGGCTCGGCGCCCCGCGCCTGGAAGAGCCAGCTCCCGGAGCCGCCGGAGCCCGAGCCGTTCGTGAAGACGAGGGCGAAGCGCTCGTCGAACGCGCCCGCAAGCAGCGACGCCTTGCCGCCGCGGGAGTGTCCGCACACCGCCACGCGCGACGCGTCGAGCGCGGGAATCCGCTCGATCGCGTCCATCGCCCGGCTGAAACCCCAGGCCCACGCGGCGATGGCGCCAAAGCCAAGATCGGGATGGCGCCGCTCCAGCACGCTCTCGCGCGCCGGACGGACGCCGGCGACGAAGGCGCCCGACGCATCGCGGGGCGCCATGAAGTCCGGCACCGTCGTCGTGCGGTCGAAGACGCACAGCGCATAGCCGCGCCCCGTGACGAGCTCGACGTATTCCGGCGTGACGCGCTGCCAGCAGCCGTCGCCGCAAAGAATCGTCGGATGCGGTCCCGGCGCCACTTTCAAGCACGGCGTATAAACGCCGAGCTCGATGCCATAGTCGCTGTCTGCGAAGGGTCGCGTCACATGGCGCTGCCCCATCGCGGAAGGCGCGCCGTGATGGCTGAGCGGCGGCTGGACCTGCGTGACGCGCGGCGGCGCATCGGGTGCGGGCGGCATCCGCCCGAAGCAATGCTCCTCGAGAATGCGCCGGAGCTCCCCACGCCGACGCCGCCAGTCGGCCGCCGTGCGGACGACCGTCCCGTCTTCACACGTGAACAGATCCGGGAGCGCCTTTCCGAAAGTCTTGAATTCTGGTTTCGATTTCATGCCCATAAGTCTAGCACTGAACCATGAAATTTAAAACCCGAAACTTCCACCGGATGTGGTTCGACATCGTCGCCACACGCCAAGGGATCAGGAAGGGTGTCTCCATTGCCATGCCTCTCCCCGCACGCCCCGCTCTTCCTTCATCCCGACGCCCTGCGGCCCCTTTTATTTCGATCCGGACGGCCAGGAGCCGGACCCCATCCTGGACGGCCTCTCCCTGTGCATGCGCACAAGCGCAGGCTGGGGGGTGTGCCCGGGGTGCTGCCACGCCGACGTCGTCAACACGCTCCAGCACATCCTGCAGGAGCTCGGCGGGAGGAAAATCCTGGCGGTCATTGGCGGCATGCACCTCTGCCATGCGGACTCGGAAAGATTGAAGCGGACAGCCGACGCATTTCAGGTGTACAATGCCTGCTTTCTTTACCCTTGCCATTGCACCGGAGAAACGGCGACGGCCTTTTTGCGCCGGAGATTTCCGCAGGCCGTGCGCCCGGTCTCGGCAGGACTGAAAATCAGCTTTGAGATTGACACGACATGATGAAAGACATTGCAAAGGAATTCCACCGGCAGCGACGCGGCAACTGCGCCCAATCGGTGGCGTTCGCCTGGCGGCAGACACACCCCGAAGGAGCCGACGCCGACGCCGCGTTCGCCCGCTGCGGCGGCGGGCGCGCGCCCGAAGGCCTGTGCGGCGCCGTGCATGCAAGCTGCACGCTGGCCGGCGCCGCCGCCTCGGAATCGATCAAGCAGGCGTTCATGGAGCGAACCGGCGGATGCCTCGCCTGCAAAGACCTCCGCGCCGCCAAGCGCATCCCCTGCAACGAATGCGTCGAAATCGCCGCGGAGCTGCTTGAACGCTTCGCCGGGAATTGAAAACCACACAACGAAAGGGAGCGCGCAAAATGAATGCGTCAAACATCGCCCTCAAGCAAATCGGCGTTATCCACACAGAACACGTGGAACCAGAAAAAACGCCCATCCAACCGATTTTCGCGAAGACGTGCGTCGGGCACGTTGAAGTGTTTCCAGACCATGTTGACGGCTTGCAGGATCTCGAACACTTTTCCCACATCTATCTCATCTATCTCTTGCACAAAGCCAAGGAAACCCGGCTGTTGACAAAACCCTTCCTGCAGGACAAGGTGCGAGGCGTGTTTGCGACACGGGCGCCCTGCCGTCCAAATCCCCTGGGGCTCAGCATCGTCAGACTGTGCAAGCGCGACGGGAACCTGTTGACGTTCGAAGGCGCGGACATGCTCGATGGCTCTCCATTGCTGGACATCAAGCCATACACGAAACGCTTTGACCACATCCAAACGGAACGCGACGGCTGGCATGACGAGGTGGAAGACGCCGAGGCCGATCGTCGAGGCGTCCGAAACTATCGTCCGCAACACAAACACGACTCCTTATGGGAAGCGGTCTGTCGAAGAGGTCGGGCAACCTTCGGCCATGAATTGGCTAGACTGAATGCCAGTCGCTAGTCGTTAGTGGCTAGTGGATCGCGATAACGTTGCCCTGCGGCAGACTTTGGACTTTGGACCTTGGACTTACTAGCGACTCAATCGGGCAGGCGACGGGGCGGGGTCGAGGCTGGGCGACAAGCGTTCCGAGCCCCACCCCCGGCGACTGACCGATTACGAATCTCAGTTTGGCAATCCAAGCCCAAAATGGTAATATGATATGGAATAAACGCAACGGAGAGGTTCGACCATGACCAGCACAGCAGACATCATTCGAGAAGCCACATCACTGCCCATTGAGGAGCGAGCGCTCGTCGTGGACTCTTTGTTGCGTTCGCTGACCACCGTGCAACCTGAAATTGACCGCGAATGGGCAGCCGTTGCCAAGCGACGCCTCGAAGAACTGCGCTCGGGGCAAGTCAAACCGATTTCAGGGGAAACCGTGTTTGAAAAAAATCCAGCAACGCCTGGGAGTACAACCTGCTCCCTTCATCCAAAAGCATCTGTAAGCATCGGTGGAGTTTGTCGAGGTCATGGGCTCCTTAATAGGAAGCGAAATGTGAAGTGAAACAAGAAAAAAACCAATACAAGCTGTCGTTCATTTCGGACGCCGACCTCAAGAAGCACACCTTGGAAACGGTCAGCCAATTCCGGACGAGCATGACGCTTGCAGAGTTCCAGAAGAACATTGTCGATCCGATCAAGCTGGCCTTCGACGCCCATGTCTACGGGCAGTCCATCGATGATGTGATCGAAACTGAAAACATCCGGCAGTTCAACAAAACGAACGAAAACCTCATCGGCTATTTCCATCAGAACATTTTCAAATACATCGGCCGGGGTTGGGAAGTCCCCCAGACGGGAGAGGATGGCTGGGATGTCGAGAACCATGAGCGAGACCTTTACGCAGAGTTCAAAAACAAGCACAACACGATGAATTCCGCTTCGGCGAAATCCGTCCACGCCCGCATGCGGGGGCTTGTCGAGGGAAACTCCCGAGCGACGTGCTATCTGGTTGAGGTCATCGCCAAGAAGAGCCAGGACATTCCGTGGAAGCTCGCCCATGCTCCGTTGCGTGAAAGCAGGCAAGAGCGCCTGCGGCGCATTTCAATCGATCGTTTCTATGAAATCGTCACGGGCGACGACTTGGCGTTTGCCAACCTCTGTTCCGTCATCGGAAAGGTCATTGACGATGTGCTTGCCGAAAACCCGAACACCCTCAAAGCCAATTCCGTTCTGGCCGAATTGAATGCGATGGGTGGAGACGTCCTTAAAACTTTGTTCACGCTGTCGTTCAGCACCTACCGAGGATTCGATGCGTTCACGATTCGCAGATGACGAGCTGCTGACCCAGGGACTGGTTGCCGACATCCTGTCCGTCTCCAAGGAGACGGTGCGGAAGTGGGAAAAGCGCGGCACAATCGCCTCGGTCAACGCCAATGCCGAAGAAGAGCCGCTCTATCGCTGGGCGGATTTGCATGCCTTCCCGCAAGTCCAGGCGATGCTTCAATCCTCTTGGGAGCAGGAAAGCCAGGTGCTGCCGGCTCGCAGGTTTCGTTCCGTCGAATTGTTTGCCGGAGCCGGAGGTCTTGCCCTCGGCCTTGAAGCCGCCGGCTTTGACTCCGTGGCGTTCAATGAAATCGACCACGACGCCTGCGACACGCTTCGGGAAAACCGCCCGGAATGGAATGTGATCGAAGGCGATATCGAAACAATCGATTTCACCCAGTTCCACGATATCGACCTTGTTTCAGGCGGCTTTCCTTGCCAGGCGTTTTCCTATGCGGGCAACCGCTACGGCTTCGACGGCACCCGGGGAACGTTGTTCTTCCAATTCGCCCGGGCGATTCGCGAGATGCAGCCGAAAATTTTCCTTGGCGAGAATGTGAGGGGTCTGCTCACGCATGACAAGGGGAAAACGATCGAAGTCATCAAGGGCGCGATCAAGGAAATCGGGTACACGTTGATTGAGCCAGAGGTGTTGAAGGCATTGTTCTACCGAGTTCCACAAAAGCGCGAGCGACTATTTCTTGTCGGCATCCGAAACGACTTGGCGCACCATCAGGCAAAATTCAAGTGGCCCGATCCCGCGCAACGCGTCTATACGCTTCGCGACGCATTGAAGAAAGGCGACCTGTTTTCCACGGACGTCCCTGAATCCGAAGGCGTTTTGTATGCGGATTGGAAAGCGGAGCTCATCGAGCAGATTCCCCAAGGGGGGTATTGGCGGGATCTTCCCGTTCCATTGCAGAAAAAGCTGCTGAAGGGAAGCTTCCATCTTGGCGGCGGCAAGACCGGAATCGGCCGACGCCTCTCGTGGAACGAACCCAGCCTGACGTTGACCTGCGCCCCCGCGCAAAATCAGACGGGACGCTGCCACCCCGAAGAGACGCGTCCGCTTACCGTCCGCGAATACGCCAGAATACAGACGTTTCCCGATGACTGGGTCCTTTGCGGATCGATGATGAGCCAATACAAGCAAATCGGGAACGCCGTGCCGGTCAATCTTGCCGTCGCCGTGGCACGACGGCTTGTTGCCTTGTTGAATGAAATGGAGGCTTCTTAACCATGGTCCTAGCCCGCACCAACGACGCCTGCGTGGAGGGGTTCAGCCCCCGCACGCGGCTCCGCTTTCTCTATTCGGACGTCTCCGAGACGGCCGCCAGGCTCCAGGCCCAGCACGGCAACTGCCTCGCATCCGGCGCCGTGCTGGCCCGCGCGCTCGCCGGCGTCGCGCTCATCGGCATCGACCTCGGCGAGCTCGACGAAACGATCTCCCTGAACGCCGAGGTCAACGGCCGCGTCGGCGGCTTCTTCGTCGAAATGACCGGCCGCGGCGAACTGCGCGGCCACACGTACAACACCGACTTCGACGCGCTTCCGCCCCCGGAACCGGACATCCCCGACCCCTGCGGCACCGTCGCCCGCGTCAAGCTCACCCGCGCCCACGAGTCCGGCCGCGTCCGCTCCCAGATGTCCTTCAGCGTCTCCCCCGCTTCCGAGCAGGGCATCCTCGAGGAGTTCTACAACGCCACCGTCCAGATCCCCGCCAAGGTCTGCCTCCATGCCGTCGCCTTCGAAAACCGCATCGAACGCGCCCGCGCCCTCGCCGTCCAGCTCATGCCCGACGGCCCGAAATCCGAATACGAACGCATCGTCGCGCTTTTCGCCGACGGCACCGTCGCGGAGCAGCTCGAATACGACGCCTCGGTCAACACCCTGCGCGAGATCTTCGACCTGCCGGATCTGACGACCGGCCCCACGCGCGCCCTCGCCTTCGGCTGCACCTGCTCGCAGGAAGTCGCCGAACGCTCGTACGCCACGCGCTCGAAGCCCGAGCTCGACGGCCTCGTCCGCACCACCCGCCCGCAGACGTTCCGCTGCCACCTCTGTGGCAGGGTCTACACCCTCGCACCCGAAAAGCTCGTCGAGATCGCCCACGCCGCGAAATGAGTCGCAAAGGCGCTTTCGAGTGTTGAGCCAAGAAATGGCGCACCTGAATTTGCGGCAAAGCAAAGTGGTGCGCCCGGTCGGACTAGCCGGGGAAGAGCAGCAGCTTCATGGTGCCCGAGGAATGACGCCCTTCGAGCGAGACGTCGAGGGCGAGCTCCAGCCGGGCACCGTCATATTCCGACGCGTCGAACACAAAGCGCGTCTCCGCCTTCGCGCCCCAGACATTGTTGAGCGGCAGCGTGACGACGCGGGGCGAGACCATCCACACCCCGGGCGGGGTGAAGAGCGTGATTCGCGCCCAATGCTGCTGGCACGTCAAATTGGAGTTCTCCACCGTCACCGTGATGCCGCGTGGCTCGTCCTTGCCGTAGAACACGCTGCCTTCGTAATCGACACGCACGGTGAAGGCGGGGAAGGAGTGGCGCACCGCGAACGGCGTGTCCGCGCAAAGCGCCGGCATCGACGGACGCCTGTCCTTGCCGCCGCCATTGATGCCCGGCAGATACGCTTTCGTGAGATCCTCGCTGAAAAGTTCCGCTCCCTCGCGGCAGTTGATCACGTAGCCGTCCGGAGCCAGGATGTCGCAGAGTTCGCGCCCCAGAAAGAGCGGCGTTGTGCGCACCACGCGATCAGTCAGCTCCGTGGTGGTCCTCGGCACCCAGAGACCGGCCGTGCGATCAATGCAGACGGTGACGATCTGGTCGTCAAGGGGTTCGGTCCACTTTGCAGGAAGACCCGAGGCGCCCGAAATGATGCCCAGCGTTGCGCCCAGCGTCGCGCACGTGCAGTCGGTGTCCTCGCCACAGGCGTTGGCCATGCAGATGGACTTGCCGAAATCGCCTTCGCCATAGAGCCAGCCCGCAATGGCATAGGCGCAGTTCTCCGGCGCGTCAAAGCCTGGCTCGCCGATGGCGAAATCATCCGGGGACTCCTGGATGTCCGAAAGTTTGCATCCCTGGATGCCGAAGGTGCCCGGCGCCGCATTGTGGATGCGTGTGCGCGCCTCCTTCAGCGGCACGCCCTCGTCGTAGCAGCGGATTGCCTCGCCAATGGCTCGGGCGAGAGAAGATCCCTCGGGAATGTAGGAGAGACCAATGTCGATGAGCTTGCGGCAGTCGCTTTCGACAAACGCCGCGCTTTGCAGCGCCGCGAAGAAGACTTCGCCATACGCCCCCTCTTCCGAATGATCGACGCTCGCGTCCTCAAAAGCGTAGCGCGCGGCGATTTCCGGATGCCCGGGCGCCAGGCACGCCCAAATCTCGGAGCGGATGAAGCAGCCGCAGGAATTGCGGTAGACATTGTCGAAGTGCCCGGTGATGGGCGGCAGAAGACCGGCGCGCATGTTCGACTTTCCGGTGCCATACTCCACCCAGTGCGGAATCACGAAGCTCAGCCAGTACTCGCCGAGGATCGCGGCGTTCACCTGACGTCCGAACTTCTCCACGGCCGCAAGCCAGACGATCTGCAAGTCGAGGTCGTCATTGGCCGGAGGCCCCTTCGACAAATCCTGGACGTAGAAGTCAGCGTCGTTCATCTGACGCCTGCCCTCGAACGGCCCTCCCAGCACGCCGCCGATGTTCTTGCCGGCCCAGCAGCCTGCCACCTTGTCCTTGTACGTCGCGAAATCCAACTTTTTCATAATGATCTTTCCTTGCTGTTTCGTTCTTTGCCCATCATGAGGCATTTCGGGCATTCTACTCTTTCTACCGAGGTAAAATCAAATCAATTGCTTCACAAGACGAGGCAGGAAAACGAGCGATCCAATTACTGCGGCGCCGATGGCCGCGAAGAGCACGGCTCCGGCGGCGACGTCCTTCGCCTTCCCCACAAGCGGGTGCTGGTGCGGCACGGCCGCATCCGCCAGAAACTCGATGGCCGTGTTGAGCGCTTCGGCCATCCAGACGACCGTGATCGCCAGCACAATCCAGCACCACTCGTCTCGGGACAGTCGAAACGACAGTCCCGCCGCCGCCACCACAACCGTCGCCAGCGCATGGAACCAGGCGTTGTGCTGCGTCTCGACCAGCGCGCCGACACCCCGAAAGGCATAACGGAAACTGGCCGCCCGCGCTCGTAAAAACCTTTTCCGCATATTCGTGTTCATATGAAAAAATTATATGTCGCTCCCTCGTGATCGGACGTTACATTGCAAACCGGTTGTGCTATTATAACCGTAGTTTAACAAAAAGGCACGGCAACACGCAATTTGAAAAACAAGGAGATTGTCATGGTCAACATGCGCATGTTTGGCGCGGCTGCGATGGTGGCGTCCGCATTCAATTACATTGCAACAGCAATCGCCGTCGCGTTGCTGCTGTGGCTGGCGGCATCGTTCAACGGGCTGGTGCGTCGGCGCAACATGGTGCGCGAGGCGTGGAGCGGAATCGACGTGCAGCTCAAGCTGCGGTCAACGCTGATACCGAACATCGTGGAGCTCGTCAAAGGCTACGCACGGCATGAACGGACGCTCCTCGAAGGCATCGCCAGCCTGCGCAAGCAGGGGCTGCAGGAAATGGGCGTCCGGCAGATGGGCGAAGTGTCGTCCGAAATGTCGAAATCCATCAACCTCCTGCTGGCCGTGTCGGAGAACTATCCCGAGCTGAAGGCCAACGAGTCGTTCGCCAAGCTCCAGTCGCAGCTCGTGGAAGTCGAGGACGACTTGCAGATGGCGCGCCGCTACTACAATGGCGCCGCGCGCGACATGAACATCGCCGCCGAGTCGTTCCCGACGATTCTCGTCGCAAAGCTGTTTGGATTCAAGCCGGCGGAGTTCTTCGCGCTGGACGATGTTTCCGAAATGGCGGCGCCGGAGGTGAGACTGTGATGCGCCGCGTTGCCAGACGTCTCGCGGCGACCGCATTTGCGCTCGCGCTTGCGTGTCCGGCCGCCTTCGCGGCCGAACGCGTCAAGTCGTTCGACGCCACCATCGAAATCAACCCAGACGGCACGCTCGCCGTGGTGGAAGACATCGTGGTGCGCGCCGAGGGCGACCAAATCAAGCGCGGACTGCGCCGCGACTTCCCGACGGACTACAAGGACCGGCACGGCAACAAAGTGCGCGTGGGCTTCGCCGTCCAGGAACTGCTCCGAGACGGCGCGCCCGAGCCCTGGCATGCGAAGCGGGCGGCGAACGGCGTCTCCGTCTACGCGGGAAGCGCGGACGTGATGCTCGCGCCTGGGCGCGACTACCGCTACACGATCAAATACAAGACGGACCGGCAGCTTGGCTTCTTCGACGACCACGACGAATTGTACTGGAACGTCACGGGCAACGGCTGGTCGCTGCCCATCGATCGCGCGACGGCGACCGTCGAATTGCCGGGCGGCGCCGACGCGACGCTCGTCACGGCGTACACGGGCGCGTTTGGCGCCGAAGGGAAGGAGTACGCCGTCAACACCGACGAGCCGGGGCGCGTGGTTTTCAGCACGACCGCGCCGCTGGACGTGAGGCAAGGGCTGACCATCGTCGTCGGCTGGCGCAAGGGGGTGGTGGCGCCGCCCACGCCAGCCGAGAAAGCCCTCCGCCTGCTCCGCGACAACAAGGCGACCGCCTTGGGCGCGGCCGGCGCGCTCGGGCTGCTCGCCTACTACCTGGCGGCGTGGCTGGCCGTGGGGCGCGACCCCAGGCGCGGCATCGTCATCCCGCTCTACAAAGCGCCGGAAGGGGTCTCCCCCGCGGCGGCCCGGCACCTTGCGAAAATGGGCACGGACCACCGGGCGCTCGCCGCGACGCTGGTGGACTTTGCCGTGCGCGGCGCAATCAAGATCAAGGAGCTTCACGACGATTCGTACATGCTCGAAGCCGCGAATCTCGATGTGCTTTCCGGATGGGAGCGCGACCTGGCCAACACGCTCTTCCGTGGCGGCGCGCGCCAATCGGTTGCCATGACGTCCACACGGCACGAGGTCTTCGAAAGAACGTCGAAAAAGCTGAAAGACGCGATGGAAAAGCAGTTTGGCGACAAGTATTTTTCAAACAACGCCACCGCCATTTTGATAGGCGTCGCCATCTCCGCCGTGCTGCTGATCGGCATGTTGCTGCTTGCGGACGATTTCGACGAAGCGTTCTCGATGACGCTGTTGCTGGGGGTGTGGTCGTTTGCCTGCTTCCTTCTCGCCAAAAAAATTGTGGACGGGTTCAGGGCGCTGTTCAGCAACGGCGGGTCGTTGTGGAGGCAAATTTTGGGGCTGTTGTCTTCGATGGTGGTAGCACCGCCATTCTTCTTCGCGGAGGCCTGTCTCATCCACGCCGTGGCAAAGGCCGTGTCCCCCTTGACCCTGGCGTCCATTGTCGGCGTGATTCTCGTCAACATCGTTTTCATCGGCATCATGGGAGCCTACACGCACAAGGGGCGTGCGCTGATGGACAAAATCGACGGGCTGAAGCTGTACCTTTCCGTTGCGGAGAAGGATCGATTGGAATGGCTCCACAGCCCCGAGCGCACCCCGGAAACGTTCGAGAAGTTCCTTCCCTACGCCATCGCGTTGAACGTCGAAAACGCCTGGGCGAAAAAATTCGAGGACGTCCTGGCGAAGGCCTCCCTCCCCGTCTCGGAAGGCGGCCAGGGGTACAGCCCGTCGTGGTACGTCGGCGACCGCTTCACGAGCGGACGCCCCGGCGCACCGGGCGACGGCTTTGCGTCCGGCCTCGGCCGCTCGATCTCCTCGGCCATCTCCTCCGCCTCCACGCCCCCCGGCTCGTCATCCGGCGGCGGTGGCGGCGGATTCTCGGGCGGCGGCGGGTTTTCCGGCGGCGGCGGCGGCGGCGGCGGTGGCGGGGGTTGGTGAAAAAATCAGGCTTCCTTGAATGTTTGGGGGGGGCAAACTTCTTCCAGCAGATCACCCAAAAACTAACGGCAAACTGATCTTCATTATCATTTGCCAAATTTCACATCTTCCTTTGCGCTTTTCAGCCAGGATTTCAAATTCGGGTCGCCGACCGCCTCGATCATCTTGTCAACGCCTTCGAAACAGCATAATTCAAGACAAACAATCCGGCAGCGTTCCGCCTCCTGATCCACACCGCGAAGGATGCGCGCCGCATGGATCAGCATCACGGCCAATTGCTGCGTGCCGGAATCGGCGTCATGAAAACACTCGCCCCTGTACATGGACGTTGCAAACGTGGCGCTGGCAAAGGGCTCCATGTTGAGCTCTGCGGCGATGAACACCCCAAGATAGGCGCTCCCGATGGCCCCCTCGACAAAATGCCCATAGCCAGCCGCCGTGTCCAGCAAAACCCTTCCCTTCTCGGTCTTCGCAAGGGTGCCAAACACTTCGTAACCGTTCGCGACAATGCTTTCGCACAAGGCGCACAGTTCCCTGGCTTCGTTGTCGTCGAATTCGTCCTCGGGAAACAGCGAAGGCGAAAGCGACTTGAAATCACGGAAATTCGAGTTGAGGATTCGATGAATCCCCGCCTTCGTGCTCTCGGCAAACGCCTGCATGGCTGAAGCTGGATCGTTCATGTAAATTTCTTCGCCCGTTTTCACAAACCTCGACTTCCCCGTCCTCTTTCATCGAGAGAATGACCTCACCTGTTCCTTTCAATTCAATTGCAGTATCGCAAAAACCCATCCGCATTGTCGAGCAGATAAACGTAATCGGCATTCAGAGGCTCTGTCTGTGTTTCGATTTTTCAAGACAGGATTACAGGATTTGCAGGATTGGGGTTTTCGTGCCTTTGCACGGGCACGTGAACGCCGAAGGGCGAACAACCGCGGAGACCGCGGTCTCCAGCGCATCGGCCCCGGGTTCGCCCATCGTGAGCCGTGCCGCTGGGGGCCGCAGTCTCCGCGGGCAATGGGTAAAGGGGCACGGGTTTTCCAACCCGTGGGCGGCTACACGCGGCGGGGACGCCGCGTCCACATTGGGCGCAGAGGCGGGGCGAGTGCGGAGCCTCGCGATCCCAGGGTGGAGACCCTGCCACGCGGCGGGGACGCCGCGTCCACTGCGCTGCGCGAAATCAATGATCGGTCTGATCGGACTGATCCGACTGATCTACCCCCTAGCCGCTTCTCTTCGACAAAGTTTTGCGACAAAGCCGACTTTGGACCTTGGACTTTGGACTTCCTAGCCGCTAGCCCCTAGCCCCTAGCCGCTTCTCTGCGACAAAGCCGCCCTCCGGCAGACCTTGGACTTTGGACTTAGCGACTAGCGACTCAATCGGTTGGTCGCCGGGGTCACCCCCGACGACCAACCGATTCGGCAATGTTGACTTTTCCGCCCCACGACTTTAAACTAACAAATCAATCACGCAGTCGATCGACGCCGTATCGGTTTTCAAGCAAAGGACAATCCAAGCAAAAGGCGCACAAACACATGAAAGCATTCAAAATCGTTGGTCTCGCCACCCTCATGGCCCTCTCAACCGCCCTGGCCCAGGAAGCCGATCCCGCCGCCGAAGCGGAAGCCACGCCGGAAATGAGCGAAGCAAGCTCGCTCTGGGCCTCGGGCTCGATCGACGTCTCCAGCGGCTACATCTGCGACAGCGGCGAAGTCCTCAGCGACGCCCTGGCCATCCAGCCCTGGTTCGGGTTCGGGTTCGACGCCTTCGGCAAAATCCCCCTCGAATTCAGCGCCTGGGCGAACTACGCGACCGACCGCATCAGCGAAGATCAGACCCAGAAGCATTGCTTCAATGAAGTCGACCTGAGCATCGGCACCACCTTCAAAAACGACACCGGCACCGCCGCAAGCCTCTCCCTCGTCACCTGGCAGTATCCCAACATGGCAGGCTGGAACGGCGAAGAGCTCCTCTTCGGTTCGCTTTCGCAGACCGTCGGCGTCCTGACGCTCGGCCTCGAACTCGAATACATGCTCACCGGCGACTGCGACAACGACCTCCACATCATCCCGTTCGCCGAAATCGGCTTCGACATCACCGACGACGTCTCCGTCGCCCTCTACGGCCAGCTCTACTACAACTACGGCGAAGGCGAATCCATTGACGCCTGGACCGCCTACAACGTCATGGCCACGATCAGCGCGTTCGACTTCTCGATCTACGCCGCGTACTGGGGCCAGATCAGCGACAAGATCTACACCGACGAAGAGCACGATGTCGAAAACACGGTTTACGGCATCTCCTACTCCTTCGAGCTGTAATCGCGGAGGATACATCACATGACCATCTCAGACCTGCTTCGCACGCCCGGCAGCCGGTATCCGGCAGGCCGCCTCACCCAGCAGATCGCCGGCGGCGCCTCGGCCATCCAGCCGACCAACTTCGCATGCGGCCTCATCACGCTCGATCCCGACGGCGGCCAGACCCCCTGGCACAACCAGGAGCAGGAAGAGCTCTACTTCGTCCTCGACGGCGAAGTCGAGGTCTGCCTCGGCGAGGAGCGGCAGACGCTGACGCAAGGCCAGGCGGTCTACATCCCGCCCACCGTCTTCCACCAGATCACCAACATCGGCAGGACCTACGCCCGCTTCCTCTACATCTACGGCCCCGCCGGCGATGTGGCGCACTGGCGCCAGGAGCTCGACGGCACGCTCCCCAAGGCCGGCGTCGAAGCCCCCCCACTTCCACAGGGCGCACGCCCGCAGCACATAAACTAAACAAGGGCTTACGAAATGAAAACCATCGGCATCATCATGAACGGCGTCACAGGCCGGATGGGCACCAACCAGCACCTGCTTCGCTCGATCATCCCCATCCGCGACCAAGGCGGCATCCGCGTCTCCTCGACCGAGTCCATCATGCCGGATCCCATCCTCGTCGGGCGCAACGCCGTCAAGCTCGACGCGCTTGCCAAGCGCTCGGGCATCGAAAAATGGACGACCGACCTCGACGCCGCGCTCGCCGATCCCGCATATCCCGTCTACTTCGACGCGCAGGGCACCACGTTCCGGGCCGACGCCGTGAAGAAGGCCATCGCCGCCGGCAAGCACGTCTACTGCGAGAAGCCCACGGCCGTCACCACCGAAGCCGCGCTCGAGCTCTACCGGCTCGCCAAGGCGGCCGGCCTCAAAAACGGCGTCGTGCAGGACAAGCTCTGGCTCCCGGGCTTCGTCAAGCTCAAGACGCTCATCGACCGCGGATTCTTCGGCGACATCCTCTCCGTCAAGGGCGAGTTCGGCTACTGGGTCTTCGAGGGCGACACCGTCCCCGCCCAGCGCCCGTCGTGGAACTACCGCAAGGAGGAAGGCGGCGGCATGGTCGTGGACATGCTCTGCCACTGGCGCTACCTCATCGACAACCTCTTCGGCCCCATCCAGTCCGTCTCCTGCACCACCGCCACGCACGTGAAACAGCGCATCGACGAAGACGGCAAGCCGTTCGCCTGCACGGCGGACGACGCCGCCTATTCCACTTTCCGCCTGGTGGACGGCACGATCGTGCATTTCAACTCCTCGTGGTGCACGCGCGTGCGCCGCGACGACCTGCTCAGCGTGCAAGTCGACGGCACGGCGGGCTCCGCCGTCGCCACGCTGCGCGACGTCTATCTGCAGCCCTACGGAGCCACCCCGCGAGCCGTCTGGAACCCCGACATCCCGCAAACCACCAACTTCTACGACACCTGGCTCAAGATGCCCGACCAGGCCGGCGCCTACGACAACGCCTTCAAGATCCAGTGGGAGCTCTTCCTGCGCCACGTCGCGCTCGACGAGCCGTTCCGCTGGACGCTCCTCGAAGGCGCCAAAGGCGTCCAACTCGCCGAGTATGGCCTGAAGTCCAACGACGAAAAGCGCTGGCTCGACCTGCCCGCGCTCGACGCCTGAACAACGCAACCGACATTGGGAGACACAAGACATGGCAAAAGCAAGGAAACGCATCGCACTCGTCACCGGCGGCGCCCGCGGCATCGGCTTCGGATGCTCCCTCGCGCTCGCGCAACAGGGCTTCGACCTCATGATCGCCGGACGGCGCCCCAAAGCCGACTGCGCCAGGGCCCTCGACAAACTTCGGCAGCTCGGCGCAAACGTGACCTACGCCGTCTGCGACGTCGCCTCCACGGACGACCGCGCGGCGCTGCTCGATCTCACGCGGAAGACATACAAGCGCCTCCACGTGCTCGTCAACAACGCCGGCATCGCCCCGCGCCAGCGCAACGACATCCTCGAAGCGACCGAAGAGAGCTTCGACGAAGTCCTCGGCACCAACCTCCGCGGCCCGTACTTCCTCACACAGGCCGTCGCGCGATGGATGGTCGAGCAGCGGACAGCCGTCAACAGCACCTTCTCGGGCTGCATCATCAACGTCTCGTCCATCTCCGCCACCGTCGTCTCCACGAGCCGGGGCGAATACTGCCTCTCCAAGGCCGGCGTCTCGATGGCCACGCAGCTTTGGGCCGCGCGCCTCGCGGAATACGGCATCAACGTCTATGAAATCCGCCCGGGCGTCATCGCCACGGACATGACCGCCGGCGTCAAGTCCAAGTACGACGCCCTTGTCGCCAGCGGCGACATCCCGCTTCGCCGCTGGGGCTTCCCCGAGGACATCGGCAAAGCCGTCGGCGCCCTGGCCTCGGGCGCCCTTCCCTACTCCACCGGCCAGGTGATCATGGTCGATGGCGGCATGACCATCCAGCAGCTTTAACGCCTCTGGGCCTTGCGCCAAGCTTCCTCAGATGACCGAGCCAAAACCGTACAACCCCGACATCGCCAAACGCGATCTCAAGTACTACATCTTCGACTGGGACGACAACATCCTGCGGATGCCCACGCACATCCACCTCGAACGCCGCCTCGGCAACGGCGCATGGGTGCCGCACCTCGTCTCCACCTCGCTCTTCTCCGTCATCCGCAACGACACGAAGAACTACCGCCCACCCGGAGGCAACTGGGAGAAGGCGTTCGTCGAATTCCGCGACTTCGCGCATGACGACGAGAGCAAGTTCCTCAAAGACGCGCGCGAGGCGATCGACCACGTCCTGAGCGGAAACGAGAAAGTCGCGCCGAGCTTCAACACCTTCCGCCGCACCCTCGTCGAAGGCCGCATCTTCGCGATCGTCACCGCGCGCGGCCACAAGGCCGGCACCCTGCGCAAAGGCGTCGAGATGTTCATCGAACGCGTGCTCACCCCGTCCGAACGCGCGACGATGATCTACAACCTCCGCGGCTACCTCGTCTGCTACGAAGGCATCGGACGCAACGAATCGCTCGACGACGCCGAAGTGCTGGCCAACTACCTCGACCTCAACCGCTACCACGCCGTCACCTCCCCCGCCTTCATCGACCTCGTCAAAAACGCGGAGGTGCCCGACCCCGAACGCTCCGAGACGCGCAAGCAGTTCGCCATCCTCGACTTCCTCGACCACCTCTTCCGCATCATCGAGCGCATCGGCGCCAAGAAGCCCGTCAGCGTCGGCTTCTCCGACGACGACCCCGCCAACGTCTACGCCGTCAAGACGTTCTTCCGCGACACGCTCGCCAAGCGCTTCCCCTCCGTCAAATTCGTCGTGTACGACACCTCCGACCCCGACGTCGAAAAGGGCCACAAACTCGTCGTCACCAGCCCGAGCGACCTCGGCCTCCGCGACCCGGCGCAAGAAGCCGGGCGCACGACAACCTAAGTCGCCGCGCGCCGGAACAGGAGCATGGACATTCCCGTCCGTGCCACGGGTTGGAAAATCCGTGCTCCGTTTCTTTCGGATGACAGGGTTCGCCCCCAAAAAAATGGTGCGCCTGGCGGGGATCGAACCCACAACCTTCAGCTCCGGAGGCTGACGCTCTATCCAATTGAGCTACGGGCGCAAAGACGGCGTTCACTCTAACCCATCCCCGCCCCCAAAAGCAAGGAAATTATCGCCTCCCGCAAAAGGAAACCAGCCATGGGCATGAAATCAGACGAAGCAAGACGACTCTTCAGGAGCGGGGCGAACTGCGCCCAATCCGTTCTCGTGCCGTTTGCGGCGGAATGCGGCATGACCCGGGACGAAGCGATGCGCCTCGCCTGCTCCTTCGGCGCCGGCATGTCCCGGCTCCGCGAAGTCTGCGGCGCGCTCTCCGCCTCCTTCATGGTGCTCGGCATCAAACGCGGCTACGCCTGCCTCGACTGCAAGGACGTCAAGGATGCGCACTACGCCTGCATCCAGGCGTTCGCCGCCGCGTTCAAAGCCGCCCACGGCTCGCTCCTCTGCCGCGACCTCCTCGGCCTCGGCGAAGGCCCCGACTCCCCCGTCTCCGAACCCCGCACCGAAGCCTACTACGCCGAACGCCCCTGCGAAACCTTCATCGCCTTCGCCGCCGACCGCCTCGAACGCGAACTGGCTCGCTAGCCGCTTCCCCTTTGGGGGAACACAGACGGACGCAAGATATGGGGCGAGTACGGAGCCTTGCGGATCCAGAGCGGGCACCCCGACACGCGGCGGGGACGCCGCGTCCATGTTGGGCGCAGGGTTCGTAGTGGCGCCGTAAGGCCCGCCCCTCGTTCGCAACCTCTATTCTGTCGGGGTCTTTTTCTTTATTTTCGACGTGCCATTTGAACGGCATCCAAGGAGCTTTCCAGCCGTTTTCCGTGGCAAGTTCGAGCATCCCCGCAATGCCGTTGGTGTTCAACTCCGCCGACAGCGCGGCAATCCGCGCCAAGTCGTCGGCAGGGCTTGCAAATGCGGCGGATGCGGACAGGAGCGTGCAGATCACGGCAATTTGAA
>JBMNOD010000094.1:0-12609 GCA_050942875.1 Kiritimatiellia bacterium | reverse complement strand
ACGCTCTTCTCACTCCTCACTATGCGAAGGGTGGCGCGGCGCAGGTGGCGCAGCCTTGGACAAGATTGCAAGATTGACAAGATTCCGGGGAGTCCAATCCTAATCCTGCAAATCCTGCAATCCTGTCCAAAAAACGGGGTCTGGGGCGTCCCCGGCCTGAACTACGCTCTTCTCCCTTCTCACTCCTCACTAAACCTAAACAGGCACGGAGGCGTGCAGGGAGGGGCATGGCAATGAAAACACGCTTCCAAAATCAGAAAGGGACGGCGACGATGCAAGGCACGGCTCGATTGCAGTGAAAGCACTGCGCCAAATTCCCTTTCAATGCGCCTGACATAGGCAATGCCGGATTGGTCCGTCACTTTTTTGACACACACCCCCGGCGGCTGTTTTTGGGAGCCTGCCCCCAGAAACCCAGGCCGAGCGCAGGCCGAAAGGCTCCGGCTTGGCGGTGAGGAAGTTCGCCGCCGTATTGTACAGCCGCACGACAAGCGTGTTCTCCCCCGCCTTGCACAGCCCGCCGAGGCGCAGCACCGGCGGCAGCCCGAAGACGACGCCCGCAGGGCGGTCGTTCACGAAAACCTCCGCCGCGCCGCCCGCCAAGTCGAGCCGCAGCATGTCCTTCACGCCGTCGAAGGCGAATTCGTACTCCACCGCGCCCCAGTAGTGCGGAAAGCCGTTTTTAGCAAGATCCCCCGGCACGGGCGTCTTCGGCGCCTTCAACACGCCGTCTTCAAACGCGAAATCGCCTTCGAGGTAGACCATGTCGCACTTTTTGTCGAAAGAGATTTCGTTCGCGCCGTCGTGGCAGAGTCCCGACACCGCCACGCCCGTGAAGCAGAAGTCGCAGGGATGGTGCGCGATGCCGCGCCCGTCGGGCATGGCGGCGCCGTTGATTCTCATGCCGCTCTCGGCAATCCGCTCGGCATAGACCGCGCGAACCTGGGCGCCAGGCTCCACGGCGAACGTGGCATCCGCCGTTTTCGGGAACGCGGCGATGTTGTCGCGGAGCGCCTTGATGCGGCGCGGCGACACCTGCGTCCAGCTGCGTGCGCCAACATGCTGCGTTGTGCCGTGATCGACGAGCTTGCAGGCGAAGTCCGGCGGCATGACCATGCACGCCGCGCCATGTTCCATTTCAAACCCTTCCGGCGTGGAACCGGAGGCGTGGAAGCCGCAGTCGGCGACCGGGTCATACAAAATGAAGTCCCCGTCCACGGCGATGCGCGGCTGGAGCGCCTTGCCCGAAAGATTGAGCAGGTACGCCTCGCGGAATCCGGCGTTGTCGCGCGCATGGACCAGGATCTCGGCCGTCCCCGCGCCCGTGATGTCGATGTCGGGCGCAAGGGAGTCCAGCGCGGAGGCGTCGCCCGGCGGCAGCGTCAGGATCCTGCCACCGGCGGCTTCGAGCCTGCGCAGCAGCGCGGCCGTGCCGTCGCCGATGTCGATGCCGGGCATCACGACCACGGTGCTGTACGCCA
The DNA here is from genome assembly GCA_050942875.1 of Kiritimatiellia bacterium. GTDB lineage: Bacteria > Verrucomicrobiota > Kiritimatiellia > RFP12 > UBA3636 > JAAZAI01. The sequence goes on along the minus strand of JBMNOD010000094.1, from coordinate 11,128 downwards.
TCGCCCCGAGCGCAAGCGTGCCGCCTTCGATGCGCCCAAGGCGCGCCACGATCGAGTCCTCGCCAAGTTCATAGCCGACGTGGCGGCGGGCAAGCTCCAGCAGAAGCGTGCTGAACCGGATGTCGAATTCCGCCGGCGACATCCGCGCCCGAGGGCGACGCAGAACGAACGACGCGTCCATGTCGGCGCCGGTCTGCGTCCCGAGCACCCGGTCGGGGTAGATCACGAGCGTGTCGGCGTGGAACTTGCCGCGCATGAGCAGCTCCGCCGTGCGCGTCCATGCGCGGCTGCGCTCGCCGAACACCCGATGAAACGGCTGCTGATGCGAATAGCTCGGAGGGCAGTCGTGCTTCGTGCCGTCCCCGACCGTGTAGTAGTAGGCGTGCGGCGTCATGAGATTGACGCCCATGCCAAGCTCGAACATCATCTGCGTGTTGAGGAAGTCGGGCGTGACGTTCCATCCGAGGAACGTGAGCGCTTCGCACGACACCAGCCCGGACTTGAACTGGTTGGAGACGGACGACGCGCCTTTGTACATGAGGTGCGTGAGGAGGTTGTCCTGGTAGTCGCAGAGGACGCGCCGCCCCGGCGGACTGCACGGCTCGCGCAGGTATGCGTGGTTCGCGATGTCGCAGAGGTAGTCGTCGAGCGCGGGGATGTCCTGCTCCATGAAATACGGGATGGCGGTGCCGAAGTTCTTGATGCAATTGGAGGTCGGCCCCTCGTCGCCGCAGAGATGCCCGGTGTACAAGAGTCCGTTGCGGCGGCACCACTCCACCTGCGGGACAATGAAATTGCGCAGAAAAAGGTCTCGCGCAAGCGAATGGAAGCGGAAGCGCGCCTCCGCCGCGCCCGGCAGGTCTTCGACAAGCCGCGGCAGGATTGACGTGAGCGGGGCGCCGAACCGCGCCGCGTATTCGGCCTCAAGCGTCTCGGACCAGGCGATGCCGTAGCCGTTCCAGACCTGGTAGCTCTCGTTGTCCGTGTAGATGGCTTCGATGACGTTGCCGAAGAATTCCCCAAGATGCTTCTGGAACTTGTCGTGCGTCAGCGAGATGAACAGGTCGGCGCTTTCCCGTGAAAACACATCGACATGGCGGTCGATGTGCTCAACTGAAAAGCGCAGCGCGACCGTGCCGGCCGGAACGGCGGTCTCGTCGATGGGCTCGTATGTGTCAGGATCGTAGGCGGCATGGCACGGATGCGCCGGATCGGTTGCGGAATAGTCGAACACCAGATGCTTTTGGCGCAGGTCGGGACGCAGCTTCTGCACCATCATGCCCGCGTTTCCGCTCGGATAGCCGTCTTCGTCGTACAGCCACACCGCAAGGCCAAGACGGCGGCAGCATTCGCATGAATGGCGCAACAGCGCCATCCAACGTTCGGAGAGGTACGGGATGCGGTTGCCGGTGCGGGAGTGCAGCACCACGCCGCGGCAGCCGCCGTCCTTCATGGCCGCAAGCTGGGCGGAGATGTTGGCTTCGTCCTGCACGCCATTCCAAAACCAGAACGGATACATGCCGGGACGCGGGAGGCTTGTCTTTTTCATGCCGTTGGAGTATACGCCATCGACAACGCTGCAAGCAACACGTAAACGCAAAGCCCTCGCTTGATTCGCTCGCCTCGCTGTGTCATAATGGATGTGTTTCATGCAATAGGCATGCACGCCCCCGTCGGCTGGCCGACAGCGCTTTTCACGGGCTTCTGGCTGGCAGGACGCCCCCCCCCCCGATGCAACAAAAGGAAACAAGATGAAGACAAAGCCCCGCATGTTTCACCTGGCCTTTCAAGCCTGCTTGATCCTGGCGCTCGTCGGAACGCCCGCCCTCGCCGAGCCAAACGCCCTCCCCGGCACAACGCTCGTGCCTGCGGCATGGTATCAGGCCGATCGAGGCGTCACGCTGGTCGACGGCGCCGTCAGCGCATGGGCCGACCTGTCCGGCAATGAAAACCACGCCAGACAAGGGACGGCCGCCAACCGCCCGACGCTCGTGAACGGCGCGCTTCCCAACGGCAGGCCCGCGCTGCGGTTCGACGGCGGCAACGACCGCCTCGCCTTGACAACGCCGCTGCTGTCCCAGAACTGGACCTGCTTCACCGTCGCGCGGCCCGACTGGAACAACAATCAGAAAACCTTCTTCGGCGGCGCGAAGGGCGCCATGCAGTGGCGCATCCGTCGCAACGGCGTAACGGAACCTGGATGCGCGGAATTGTTGAAACGTTCGGTAAAAGGCCTTGCGAAAGGAACGACCCTCGTCTCGACCAACGAATTCAGCCTGTTGTCCGTGCATGCAAAAGAGGGGACGCCCGATGCCAGCCTGCTCCGTCTGAATCGCTCGCCCGACGGCGCGACGTGCACAATGGACATGGACTTCACAACCGCCTCAGGGGAGATTGGCGCGTCCGGAAGCGCAGATCTCATGACAGGCGACATCGCGGCGCTCATCGTTTTCACCAATGCCTTGACCGAAGTTGAAATCGCTTCGGTTGAAAACCATCTCTACAGCTGGTACAAGCTGTTTCCAGGAACGCTTGTCGCGGTGCGCTGAAGACAATCATGAAAACATTGCTGCATTTCCTTCGGCAGAACAGGAACGCCTCGCCATCCTCCACGCTGAAAACAGCGCTTGCCCTGCTTTTCGCCTCCACCGTCGCCGCCGTGGGCGGGGACGTCGTCCTGAGCGAAAACTTCGATTCCTCCGTTGGGCCGGGCCTGCCCGCCGGATGGAGCGTCGGCAAACACTTCGGCAAGCAGTCGCCTGGCTCCTCGTTTTCCATCGACGCCTCGCCCGACGACGGCAAGAGCCTGAAGATCGTCTCGGCCAGCCAGGACATTCCAGCCATCGCCCTGGGCCCGTTGCTGGATGTCGAAGCCGGGGCGACGTACCGTTTGTCCGCCGACATCAAAGGCGCGGGCGAGGAAACCGACATCCGAATGTTCGTCCTCCCCAATGATTTTCGTGGCGCGTCCTCCATCGCCACGTCCGTCTCAAACGGCTGGCAACGCCTGGCGCTGAACTTCAAGGCCGCCACCTCAAACATCAAACCGGTCAACATCCGCTTCGACCTGATGGAACCGGGCGCCATCTGGGTGGATCATGTCGTCTTCACCAAAACCCAAGCCGGCACAGGTCTGATGAGCAGCGCCGAGGAGTTCCGTCCTGCCACCGTCGTTTTCGACGGCGGGTTCGAGAAAGCCGTTCCGGGCGCTCTGCCTGCAGGCTGGAAGATCGAAAAGCATTACGGCCAGATCCCCGAAGGCGCTTCATTCGCAGTCGACGCCTCCGTCGCCCACACCGGCGCGCATTCCCTCAAAATCTGCAATCCTGCCTCCGAGGCCATTCCCGCCCTCGTCACCAGCAACCCCGTGGCCGTCGAACCCGGCGAAAAATATGTCGTCACCGCCTATTTCAAAGGCGAAGCTCCGTTTGGCGATGCAAGCCTGATGGCGCTGCGGAGCGACTTCAGAGGCGCCGATCGCGCGCCGGTCGAGGTCGCCGGCTCGTGGCGGCGCTATCGCAAGGTCTTCGAAGCCACCCCGCAAGCGGAGGCGTATGTCGCCCGCTTCGACGTCCATCCCGGAACCGTCTGGATCGACGATGTCTCCATCACCAGGCTCTCCGAAACGGATCCAGACCCCGTCGGCCCGGCCCTCGGCCATCGCTACGGCGAATCCACCGGCGCCGAAACCGTTTTGTTGACGGTCGGCGCTCCCACGGGCCTCGCGCTCGCAAACATCAACGGCGTCTGCTATCATCGTGGCTTCGGACAACGGAACTTCCCCTCGGTCTGGACAAATGCCAATTTGAAAGTCGTGCGCCTGCACAACGTCTTGTCCCACCTTTCGATCCTGCGAGTCGATCCGTCGTCCCAAGCCATCTCCTGCGACTTCTCCATCCTCGATGAAGCAATCAAGCAGATTCTCGCCGCAGGCGCCGTTCCTCAGATCAGCCTGTGCTTCGTTCCGGTTGAACTGGTGGGCAATCCCGACCCCAGACGCATTCGCGAAAACAAATACTATCTCGGCCTCCCCGACGACTTCGCGACATGGGAGGAGTATGTCCGGCAAGTCGTCAGGCATTGCAGCGACACCTTCCCGCGCGTCGAGGACTGGTATTGGATCGTCGGCAACGAACCGGGCGTCCGCCAGTTCTCCGTGGGAACGAAAGACGACTTCTACCGATTCTACCAACACACCTTGGCGGGGGCGATTCGTGCCAATCCGAACATCTGCTTCGGCGCAGGCTCGTTCGCCCACTTCGACTGGCTCAAGAGCTTTGTCGAACGCTGTGCAGCCGACAACACGCGGCTCGACCTCCTTTCGTGGCACCATTACGACCTCGTCCCCGAAGGCTACGCCTTCCGGATTCAGCGTGTGAAAGACCTGTTGTCGGCCCATCCGAACCTTGGCGAGGTCAAGCTGGCCATCGACGAGTGGAACACAATCCTTCCCGACTTCCGCCCGGCGGAATTCTCCGCCGGCAACTATGCGGCGGCCCACGCCGTCGCCAGCATCGCCGCCATGGCGAAAGCCGGCCTTGACTATCAGACGCACTTCATCGCAAACAGTCCGCACGGATGGGGCATGATGAGCCCGAAGGGCGTCAAGCATCCGACCTTCATCGCCTTCGAAATGATGGGGAGGCTCGGCTCGATCGAGCGGGCGCTTGCCGTTCCAGCGGACGAGCCCTACGTCGGCGGCATCGCCGCCGAACGCACGGACGGATCGATCGCCGTGCTTGTCTGGCATGTGAAGTCGCGCAACGACATCACGCCCGACAGGGACAAGAACATCCGCCTCCATGTCGCCGACTGCCCGGCCAACCCGGTCGCCACGCGGCATGTCATCGACTCCGTTCACAGCAACGGCCTCGCCGATCCCGCCCGCGCCGAGATGGAAGACGTCGCGGTTGACTTGCGTCCACGCGCCGACGGCGGCGTTGAAATCGACTGGACGGCGCCGCCCAACAGCGTCTCGCTCATCGTTCTGGCACCGCAAAAAAACCCGATGTCCGCAAGCCCCCCGGCAATCGGTCGGTCGAAGAGATCGGGCAACCGTCGGCCATGAATTGGCTTGACCGATTACGCTCCACGAAAAACAACGATTGCGTGATTCGCTGAAATTTTGGTAAGGTCGATTCTTCTTTCGCAATTCCACAGGACTTCAACTCCATGCTTAAAATTCTAGCCAAGGACTTTCTGGAGGTGCTCAAGAGCACGGGGCCGCTCTTGATCGCCATCATCACGCTCAAGCTGCTGCTCAAGTCGCCATTCGACTCGATTCGCCAATTCACCGCAGGGCTCGTCTTCGTGCTCGTCGGTCTCTTCATTTTCCTGAAGGGCGTGGACATGTGCCTGATCCCGATGGCCACGGACGTCGGCGGGGCGCTCGTGAAGCTGCCGACCCGCGGGCTCATCATCCTGGTCTGCTTCGCCATCGGTTTCACGGCGACGCTTGTGGAGCCCGCCCTTCAAGTCATTGCGAAACAAGCGGAGGAAATCACCGTCGGCGCGCTCAAGGGCAACGTGCTGATCTACGCGACCGCCGTCGGTTGCGCCCTCGGCATGGCCCTGGGCATCGCCAAGGTGCTCTACAACCTGAAGACCGTCTATTTCGTCGTGCCCATGATCGTCGTCTTGTTCATACTGGCCTTCTTCGCAGAGGATTTGATCGTGGGATTGGCCTGGGACTGCGCCTCCGCCCTGACGGGGCCGGTCAACATCCCCATCAACTCGGCCATCGCGCTGGGCCTCGCCGCCAACGTCGCCGGCGTCGACCCCATGCGGGTGGGCTTCGGCCTCGTCGGCCTCACCTCGCTTGGCGCGGCGGCGTCCGTCATGCTTGCCAGCATCCTCAAAATCTAGGGAAGGATCTCTGTACCATGGAACTCGAAGCCATCATCTGCATTGTCGAACGCGGAAAAGCCCAGGACGTCGTCCACAAGGCCGTCGACGCAGGCGCGGGCGGCGCCACCATCTTCTACGGCCGCGGCGCGGGCGAAACGACCTTTTCGTTCTTCCACAGCCTGAAGATCGAATCCTCCAAGGAGATCATCATCATCATCGTCACAAGCGAAAAGAAGGCGGCGGTGGTGGAGGCGATGGTCGAGGCGGCGCGCGTCGAGGAAAACGGCCGCGGCGTCCTGTTCACCGTTCCCGTGAACGAGATCCGGGGCGCCATGCTCTAGCCTCGCCGCTTTTTGGGGATGATACTCGCATGCCTCCGAAAACCTCCTTCACCTTCTCGCTGGATCGCGAGCAGCAAGATCGCCTCCACGCGATGCTTGCCGAGGGCAACTTCAGGCCCGTCACGGTGCCCTACACGCGCATCGCCGTCCAGGCGCCGTCGTGGAATTGCAACATCAACCTCTACACGTCGGGCAAATGCCTGATCCAGGGCGCCGGCGCCGAAGAGTTCGTCGTCAACATCCTCGAGCCGATGATCCTGCAGAGGATCGTCGTCGGCTACGAAGAGGTGCTTGCCCCGGAAGCGCTGGCGCCGCACATGGGCATCGACGAAAGCGGGAAGGGCGACTTCTTCGGCCCGCTCGTCATCGCCGCCGCCTACACGAACGAAGAGATTGCCAGGCAGTTCCGCGAGATCGGCGTCAAGGACAGCAAGTCGATCTCCAGCGACAAGCAGGCGCTGGCCATCGCCGCCAAAATCCGGGGCGTCCTCGGCCCCAACCGCTACACGGTCGTGCGCATCGGCAACGCCACCTACAACCGGCTCTACGCGAAGATGCGCAGCGTCAACCGCCTCCTCTCCTGGGGCCACGCGCGCTGCATCGAAAACCTGCTCGCCACGATCCCCTCCTGCCCCAAGGCCATCTCGGACCAGTTCGGCAACAAGGAATCCGTCCAGCGGGCGCTCATGCAAAAAGGCCGCAGCATCGAGCTTGTGCAACGCCACCGCGCGGAAGCCGACATCGCCGTCGCCGCCGCCTCCATCCTCGCCCGCGAAGGCTTCCTGGCAAGCCTTCGTCAACTTGAAAAGCAACATGGCCAGCCCTTTCCCAAAGGCGCCTCGCCCCAGGTGCGCGAAGCCGCCGGGAACCTCGTCAAGGCCAAGGGCCCCGAGATCCTCGTCGAAACCGCCAAGTGCCATTTCAAGACGCTTGACGCCGTGCTCGACGCCTGCGGCCGCAGCCGATCGGATCTCCCGCCCGAATGCCAGGTCGTCTCGCAGGACTCCGCCGGGCGAGATTTCCGCCGACCCAAGCGGCCCAAAGGCGAAGACGCCTGATCGCCTTGCTCCGCACCCCGCTCGTTTTCCTTCCACAGTCCATGTCCACCACGACCCTTTTCTTTTGGATCTACACCGGCGCGCTCCTGCTGCTCTGGATCTACATCGCCTCGTCATTCGGCAAGGACGTCTTCTACAACCTCTATGTCAATCGCGCCCGCACCCTGCTCTGCCGGCCCGTGACATGGGTGCAGTCCCTTGCGCCACGTTTGTCGGACTGGGTCGCGGCGGCGTTGCTTTTCATCTTCATCCTGCTGCTTCGCATCGTGCTTGCCAAGGCGTCCAAAAAGCCGCTTTTCCACATCATCGGCGACACCGTTTTCAATGCAGACCTCAAATCCTTCACCGACGCCGTCGCCTTCAGCGCCGCGTCCTTTGCCGTCATCCTCTGCCAGGCCAACCTCCTTCGTCTTGCGCTCATCGCGCGCTTTGGCAAACGCTCGACGCATCCCGTGATCGAATGCCTCGAAACCGTGGCGAAGCCGCTTTCCCTCCCCTCCCCGTCCCGATCCGCCGTCGCCACTGCGCTCACGCTGCTGGCGGCGACGGCGACGATGATCGCCACGTCCTCGAATTTCCCGCATGTCGATGCGCTGGGGATCATGATCGCGAATCCATTGGCGGATTCCGCCCTCTATCCGCTCAAGGCGACGCTTTTCGCCGCGATCGATGTCCTGCGGATCGTGGCCAACGGCCTCATCCTGCTGATCTTCGTCTCGCTCGGCGGCATGCTCATGCGCAACCTCGCCGTCATGGGCATGGCCAATGAATGGCTCGCGATTTTCTCCCGCTTCTTCATCACGCGGCCGATCGGCGTCGGCATGCTCGACTTCACGCCGCTCATCCTCTTCTATCTGCTCGGCGTCGCCCACTCGATCCTGATCGACATCGTCGGCAGCGTGCTCTGATGCCGATTACAATTTGACAACGCCCCGGGTGTTTCAGTATAGTTCACGTTGTTTTCGCCGGTGTAGCTCAATGGTAGAGCAGCTGATTTGTAATCAGCAGGCTGGGGGTTCGATTCCCTTCGCCGGCTCCAGTGTTGTGCCAATCCCTGCCGAATCGCCCGCGGCGATCGCGTCCCAGTCGTACTGCGCCGCCGTCGAACGCCCCGCTTCGCGGTAGCGCTCGAACGTCCCGGGGGAATCCAGCAGCCCGGCAATGGCCTTGGCGAAGGCGGCGAAGTCAAAGCAGGGGACGGCGGAAAACGCATTGCCGTAGATGCGACGATAGACAGGCAGGTCGTAGGCCGCGACAGGGAGTCCGGCGGCCATCGCCTCGCAAACGGCCATCCCCCACCCTTCCTCATGGCTGGGCGCAAAGAGGATGCGGCCTTCCTTCAGCTTGCGATAGTAGTCTTCCTGAGGCAGAACGCCACCCGGATGGCGGAACGCGCGGATCAGATGGCCAAGCCCGCGCCGCTCGATCTCGGCGAGCACGGACGCCTCGCCGCTCATGCCGCCCATCAACCGGAGCGTCGTGCCAGGCCGGAGCCGCAGCACCTCCTCCCAGACGGGCAGGATGTCGTAGAGCCCCTTGTTGGGGCGAACGCCGACCATGACCGCGTCCACGAGCTTCTCAGGCCCGGGAACTGCGGCGATGTCCGCGAAATTGATCCCGCACTGCATGATGCGGATGCGTTCCGCTGGCATCCCCAGGGCAAGGAGCCGCGCCTTGACAAGATCGCCTGCCTCGGTGTCGTAAACCCAGGCGGCGTCCGCCTGGCTTGCGATGCGCCGCAAACTCCACTCCTGCATGTTCCACGTGAGCGTGTTGACAACGCGATTGCCCGGGCGCTCGGAAGGCGGAAGCTCGCGGTGATGAACCCAGGCGATCCAGCGGCAGCCGGGATGACGGCGCTTCAGAATCAACGCAGGCACGATGTCGCAGAAGTAGTCGCTGACAGTGACAATCGTGTCCGGGGCGGAAAGACGACGGACGACCCGCCGCGCACAGAGAGCCGTGACGATGTAGGACCAAAGGCGCTGGGCGCGGAGAATTTCACGCGTGCTGAACAGGGAGGCGGGCACAAGGGTCGATGGAAGTTCGCACCCCATGCCGCGAAGCATGCCCTCGCCGCCTGACGTGGTCAGCAAGTGCTGTCGGAAGCCGGGATGCGTTCGGAGCCACCGCCGGGAGACTTCATGAAACCGCACAGGCCCCCCGCTGATGCCCCCCGCCTCCAGCCCGCAGCCGTTGAGAATCCAAAGCATGTTTTTCATGACTGAGAATTTTAAACTAGAAACTGGAAACTGGAAACTGGAAACTGAAAACTGGAAGCACGGCTGGCGCTATGCAGATAAAGCCCGTTGATCGGCAGCGGCCGGGCGTGTTCCCTGTGGAATTGAACGGGGTTGTTCGTCACGCCGCCGTACCAGAACTGGTCGATCCGGGCGGCACCGGCTCGCCCTTCAACATCGCCGGCATGGCGCGGTTGAAGGAGCCTTTCGGCCCCGTGAAGACGTCGGGATGGTCGGCAAGCGGAAGGTCGACCTGCGCCTTGCCGTCCCATGAAAAGATGTTGGAGCCCATTGAAAGCGACGTGGTCTCGCGCCATCGGTCGAGGCCGGGGCTGGAGGAGTCGAGATCCACGTAGGCGACGTGATCCCAGCCCGCCGTGGTCTGCCGCATGACTTCCGCCTCCAGCCAGCCGGGCGTGTTCTGGTGGGCGCAGCCGGGAAGCGTCACGTCGAAGCCGCACGTCATGGCTCAGGAACGGTGTTCGTCGCAGGCCAGCCGTATTTCTTTTGGAGTTGGAACAAGGTATTGTAGCGGTATTGATTAGGGAAAAGCGGGTCGTAAAGCATTTCAACAAGATTGGTCTCGCTTCCATGAGACAAAATAGAGAACATGGGCAGGAACGACATCGATCTGCATTCCAACATGGCAGAGGATTCCGAACGCAATGCGTCGCGAAGTGTCCGGTAGTACAACCCATGATCCCGCGTGATGAACACGCTCTCGACAAAGTTGGAGAAAAAGTTCACGACCTCCACGTCATTCGAACCGATGATGAACAACGGCGGAGCATTCGCCGGCGCGAATCTGGGGGGGCATGCAGGGCCGCAGTTGGTCAGTGCAAACGAAAACTCCCACGAATCTTCAAAGTCAACTGGCAGGGTGGAAGAATGCGGAGGGTTTTTCCATTTGTTGGTCATGGCAAAAAAAACGGCGGCATTGCCGACAATGGAATCGAGATCCGGACAGGCTTCGAGAAAGGCCCTTTCAATCTCAATCACATTCGTTCCCTGGCTGCCGAGCCAATAATGATCCACCTCCATTCGCAGGACATTGTCGCTGACGTCAAGAATCCTGCCGATTCCTGCAATGTCGGATCTTTTCAAAAACGAAAGATAGCGAGGTGAGTTTTGAACAAACAACGTTCCAAACAGCAATCCAGGCAAGATTGCAAGCAGCGCGAGTTGAAACCATCGTATGATTTTCATGGAAGGATCCTCATGGGGCTGGGCGGGGCAAGATGAAGTGCAAGTATTCGGCGTTGCGATACTTCCATGTTGGAAAGGGGAAGGAGCCTTTTCGGAAGCGGTGCGAATCGGGGCAAAACCTTCCGTCGTTCATAATCCATCCGTTCCGGTTCGTCGTCGAATTGTGGCTGCCTTCCATACCGTAAAGATACGTTGGATTGACCAAGCCCATGGCATGCGCAACTTCATGTACGGCGGTGTGGGTCAACGCATGGACAAGATGCGAGGCGCAGCCTTTCCTCGCGTCACAGTTCGGGAACGGTGTTCGTTGCAGGCCAGCCAAAGCGCTTCTTGAGCTGAAACAAGGCACTGGAACGATATTGGTCAGGAAGAAGCGGATCATAAAGCATTTCAACAAAATTCGTTTCGCTCCCGCGGGCAAAAATAGCTAGCATGG
>JBMNOD010000017.1:0-52104 GCA_050942875.1 Kiritimatiellia bacterium | reverse complement strand
TTTCACGCGGAAAGGCGTTCCAGATGATCCCCGTGCGAAGCACGTAGACGATCCCCTCGAAGAAAAGCCTGTCGCCGTAGGCTGGCTTCCGCCCGCCGCCAGGCTTCCGCTTGTAGGCGTGGGCCGGATCCCTGCGCGTTTCCGGCAGCAGCGGTTCGACCTTGGCCCAGAATTCATCGGATATTTTCCACGTGTGGATCCTCGGCATCTGTTTGTTCTCCTGATGGTGGTTGAAAGATTGGAAGATAGCATATCAGGAGAAACGGGAAAAGAAAGAATTATTTGCGGACAAGGTCTTAGAATGGCTCCGGTGGCTGGATTCGAACCAGCGACCAAAGGATTAACAGTCCTCTGCGCTACCGCTGCGCTACACCGGAACAAAAATTTTTCTCAAAACAGAAAAGTGTCAAAAATCTACCACACCTGCGGGTTTGTGTCAATAATCAAAACACTTGGGTTGTAATCGGTTCTCCACGTCATCATCTGTGCGCGAGTTCTTGCGACAAATCCAGATATCGCTTGACGGCCTCGCCCGGAACATTGAAGGGGATGTGGTTGCCGATGCACATCATGTAGCCGCCGGACATCCGCCCCGTCTCCACCATCGTCTCGACCATCCTGCGGATTTCGCATGGGTCGTTTCGCATGAGAATCCGGTTGTCGCCTTCCCCCGCGATAAAACAGTCCTGGTATCGTCCCGCGATGGCCTTGTAATCGGTGAAGGGCTCGCTGATGATGCCGCGCGCGCCGCAGGCCATGACATCGTCCACAAAGGCGTCCACGCATCCGTCCACCATGAAGATGACGTGCTTTCCGGCCTGCTTCAGGATGCTCCAGAACTCCTCGTAGCGAGGGAAGATGTGCTTGCGCATCCATGCCGGGCTGCAGACCGGGCCGTTGGCGAGGACGATGTCGTCGTGGCAGACGACGAAGTTGACGGGCAGCCTCGCGAAGGCGCGGAACACGCGCCGGTTGATCTCGGCGAACTCCTCCATGATGCGGTCGAACGCCGGCTCCAGGCACAGGTTCAAGAAATTCTCGTAGCCGAACGTGAGCATCGGCCACATGAACATCGTGTTGTAGAAACCCACCGACACGGACGATCCCGTCGGCGCCTTGTCGCCCCATTCCGCCGGATAGTTCTTGCGGTAGCGCTGGTAGACGACCTCCTCGCTGCTGAAATCGCCCTCCTCCACCGTGCACCAGCCGGTGAAGTCGCCCTGTTCGAGCGGGCTGAACTTCAGCATGTCGTCGAACCCGTCGAACCGGTGCGAGGCCACCTCCTGCTGCCAATGGTCCCTGTAGGCGTCCCCCCATCGGCCCTTGCCTTGATCCTCTTGTTCTTCAGGTCTGGGCTTGGGTTCGTCCGTTGCCGGGATGTCAATCTCGAGTTGCGGATACCGTTCTTTCAATCTGAGGCGGCAGAGCCGCGGGTGCGCATAGTAGTCGATGCCGGTCAGATAGGTCTCGGCGTCCGGGTTCGACCAATGCTCCCAGTGGGGGATCTGCTTGGGGCCCAGTCCCATGTAGCTCGCGTATCGTGCGTCGTGCATTGCCTCTATTTGATGATGATGTAGAAGCCCGGCTCGTGCGCGTGCGTCCGGAAGAAGTCCGTATTCATGACCGTCTCGTAATCGGCCTTCACGCGATCCGCCGACAGCGCGCCGACGCTGTAGCGGATCTCGTCGATGGCGCCCTTGAACGTGCATTCGTCCCTGTTGGAATTGTCGCCGACGCCAAGATTCAGATCATTGTCCGTTGCAACCGCGCTGAGAGCCCCGTTGTCGAGGATGCGTTCGCCGTTCTCGTAGGCCGTGACGGTCGGGCCCGCATAGATGATCGTCAGGAAGTGCCAGGCGCCGTCATTGATCGGCGTCGCCAGATGGCCTCCATCGTTCGAATCTGAAGACGCGCCGCGAATGCTGATCCTGTTCGCATCCCAATTGAGCAGCGTAACCTCCCAGCCGTTGTCGGCGTTGTAAGCCGACTTGCGGCTGAACAAACGGTCATAGCCGGTCGTCTGGCCGGCATTGTAGTATTTGAACCAGCCGGATATGGTGAAGGCATCCCCCAGATCCAGGTAGTCGTTGTTGTTGACGACGAACGACCCGTGCTTTCCGCCGGCCTCGTAATGCGACAGGCAGCGGGAGGTTCCGATTGCGCCCGCGGCCGTGTGGGTGAATCCAACGCGGTGGTACCAGCCGCCGAAGGCGTGGGAATTCTCATAAACCGAATTGGCGTCGATGACGCCTGAGTCAGGCGTCTGGATGGGCGACTGGTGCCAGACGCCCGCCATGCCGGACCACACCGCCATGCGCGCGGCCGTCCGTGCATCGGCATCGTCGGCTTCGCCTCGCGCCTTGGATCCGAAGTTGAGGTAGAAGAACGCGCCCTTCCTGAGGGTTGGCATCTTGACCCAGTACAGGGACTCGCCATCCAGATCCTGGGTGTCGAGTTCGAAAGGGAGTTCCTGCCCGAGGCCATCCGTGAACCAGATGTCCTTGCCGGTCTCCTGATCATAAACGAGTCCGCGCGTGAAACCATCCGTCGCTTCCGACGACACCCTTGCGAGCGCCGGGAAGTTGGTGACGGCATCGCCCGTGTAGTTGTCGACGGTGTATCGAACCTGCCGCACTCTTGGATTGTTGTAGACGTGCATCGACCAATCGCGCTCGTCGTAGGCGGTGCCTGTCACCGCCTTCGCCAGCACGCGGATGTCGATCCAGCCCTGCTGCGGCAGGCTGGCAAGCGGAACGGCAATCGTCAGCGGCGCGGTCGCGTTCGACGCCACCAGGTTCGTCGTCACCGATCCGTCAAGCGCCCGTACGATGGCAAAGACATTTCCCTTGCCGCCCGCCAACGTGAAGAAGACCGTCTTGCCATTCTCGCCCAGCACCGCATAGTCGACGGCCGGCCGGTCGGACTGGAGAGCGTCCGTGCGGGAGAGCGTGGCGAACTCCGCCGTCGCAACGGTGTTGTATTCGGTGATCGCCCACGCCGCGGAGCGCGCCGATCCCGAGAGACGCGCCTCGTCGAGGTCCCCCGGGAATACGCCGTACCCGGCGCTCGTGCCGCTGTCGTTGACCAGACCGCCGAGAGCCAGATTCCGAGCTTTCTGATCCTGAATCCAGTTGCCGGCTCGATCGCGCGCGATTTCCACGCCATCGATGTAGAGGCTTTGCTTGGCATAATCCCAGATGGCAACGACATGGTGCCATTCGGACTGGGTCAGGGGCGAGCCAAAATCAATTTCGTTTTTATTGCCGCTCTCCGTATAGAACCGGAATTTTGTGACGCCTGAGGATCCTCCGAACTGCAGGCCCCACGTATCCCAGTCGTCGCGCGCCTTGCGGTCCATCAGATAGCCCCAGGCTTCGGATCCTGCAAGACGGAACCAGATCGACATCGTCGCCACGCGTCCGGTGTAGAGGTCCTGGGCTTCATTGTTCGGCACGAGAATGCGTCCGAGCTCGGCGGGGCCGCCCGTCGTGGAAATCTTGCGGGCTCCGCCGATCTTGCCCTCCATCGGCTTGTTGCCGTTCACATCGATCCTGTCGGGATTCGTCGGGGTCGTGCCATGGAGCTGATGCGCCGACGAGTCGGCAATCGCGACGTTCGCGCCCTCCCCCGTTTCGTTCAGATGCCAGACGCCGACATAACCGTCCCAGACATCCGCCGGTGTGTTCGCGACGCGCTTCGTGCCGCCGTAGAGCATCATGATCTCGGTGCCGCGCTTCAACTCGTTGAGACGCACCCAAATCAGCGACTCGCCCTCCGCGTCCCAGGCGTCGATTTCGTGCGGAAGGACGTTGCCCGCCCCGTCCATGAAGAGGATCCCGCCTTCCGTCGCGCCCGGGGCGTTCGTGTAACTGAAGACTCCGGGCTTTTCAGAAAGGCGCACAAGGACGGGGAATCCGCTGAGCGTCTCGTCGAAGTCGTACTCGGGGAACGTGATGACCGTGCGCTTCGTGAAGCCGGTCATCGCGGTGTTGCGACAGTTGAAAATCGTGACCGACGCCGACGTCGCCGACGCGGTGTAGAGTCCGGCGTCGATCGTCACGTCCAGAGCGACGTCCACGTCCGTCCAGACGTTGCCGAGCGGCGTGACGGGGATGGTGACGGACGCCTGCCTCGCGGGGATCGTCAGCGTGCCGGGAAGCGCAACGTAGTCCTCGCCGGCCGCCGCCGTGCCGCCGACCGTGTAGGCGATGGGCAGATCGAACGCCGTCGCCGCAGGCGTGTCGGCGCGACTGAACATGAGTGCGCCCGGAACCAGCTTCTCTTCGCGCGCGTCGGCCACTTTGACAACGGAAATGGAACCCGTGTAGAAGACTTCCGGACAATAGGCGATGGAAACATAGTCGTCGTTGTTGACCGCCTTGACCTTCAGCGCGTAAATCGTGTCGGCATCCAGTCCCGTGAGCTTGAAGGTCCTCGACCAGTCGTTCGCCGCGCCGTTCGGAGCCAGTTCGTACTCGAGCGAACCATTGAGAATCGCCTTCACGGAGGTCGCGACGCCGTTCGTCAGGGCGACCGATACGGAGAACGAACCGTCCGTTCCACGAGCCACCGTCGGCGTCGTCAACATCGGACGCGTCAGGGCGTTCGTCGTGGCCTTGCATGAAAGCGCGTTCGTCGCCATCGCCTGGTATTCGAGCGCCGCGCGATCCTCGTCCATCGTCCCGATGTAGATTCGGAATTCATCAAAGTCGCCGTTCCACACCACGCCGTTCAAGCCTGTGTTGTTGCCGAGCACGAAGTTGTGGCCGTTCTGGAACCAAATCGCGCGGGGCATCGATCCCCCGCCCATCTTGACGCCGTTGTTATAGAAAGCCACATCCTGGCCGGCATAGGTCAGCATGACATGATACCAGGTGTTGGTTTCGGTGATGCCATGCGCAATGTACCGGCCTTCGCCGTTCGCCCCGCCGCCAAGGATGCTGATCTGGCCATAGGCCATGTCCTGTCCGTAGAGTTCCGAGCAGAAGTTGCCCCATTCACTGGAACGGCTCTTGTGGTAGAAGAGGTGGTCCCAGGCCCCGCCGCCGACGGCATTGCGCTTTGTCCAAACGGACAACGTCAGGTTGCCGCCATAGCGAATGGCCGAGGTTCCCGGGAACGTGATGCCGAGGCCTCCATCGGCACCGCTCTCCCGACAATGGACATGATTGCCCATCACGCCATCCGCGCGAATGGCCGACCCGCCCTTCGCCTCGCCCGTGTAGGTCGTCGGGGACGAGTTGACGAGATTGTTCGTGCTGCCGACGTCATCGTCAAAATGCCACACGCCCGCATACGCGCTCCAGACCTGCTCGGGCTCGTTGGCGGTCCATTCCCCCTCGCCGCCATAATACGCCGTCAACTGGGTGTCGGACGAAAGACGCGGCACCTTCGTCCAGACGAGGGACTCGCCTTCGGGATTCCACGTTTCGATTTCATACGGAAGATACGCGCCGGTTTCGTCCGTGATGATCAAGTCCTTGCCGGCGGACTTGAAATCTTCATACGAGAAGCCCTCGATCGCGGTCTCCGACAGCCGGATCAACACCGGCACATCGTCAAAGGACTGCAAATCCTCAACGGCAACGGCATTTGGCGTCAAGACGAGTCGATGCGACAGCACCGCCGTGTCCTCAATGGGCGTCATCTGGGCAAAGGCCGACAATGCAATCCCCATCGCACCCGCTAGAAAAGCAATCGTTTTCATATCAATCAGTCTCCTTGATTCTCGCGAATTCTATCATAAAAAGGCATCCCGTTCAAGGTCAGTCCGCTTTGCGCTCGACCGCTCGCCGCAAACCCAAGGAGCAGAAATTAGGGTTCAGGGATTCGAAAAAACGCACACGTTCATGTTCACGCCTCCCATAGACGTGTAACGCTTCGCCGTCTACGAATTCTGGTGCACCAGTCGGCTTGGGGTGGCGATGTAGTCCATGGGGACGTCGTGGGACTCGGAGGGAAGGGGGGCTTCGAGGATCTGCCAGTCGAAGGCAAGCGCGGCGATGGCGCTGGCGGGGGATCGCTGGGCGAGAAGGCGGTCGTAGAAGCCTTTGCCGTGGCCGAGGCGGGTGCCGGTCGTGTCGAAGAGGAGGCCGGGCACGATGAAGAGGTCGTAGGCGGCGATGTCGGTCCACGCCTTTTCGGCGGGTTCCGGGATGCCGTAGGGGCCGGCGGTGAGCGCGGCGCCGGGCGGCAGGTCGCAGAGGCCGTATTCGCGGCGTTCGGGGATCCAGGCGGGGACGCCGACGCGCTTGCCGAGGGCGTGGCAGCGCGCCACGACGGGGCGGGTGTCCGCCTCGGCGCCGACGGAGAGGTACAGGGCGACGGCGGCGGCTTCGCGGAAGCCGGGGATGGCTTCCGCGATCGGCGCGAAGTCGATCCAGGGGTCGCCTGCATGCAGGCGCTGCCGCTCGCGCGCGAGTTTGCGGAAGTATGGCTTGCCGGGAGGCGCTACCATTTGAGGCGAATCCCGGCGAGCAGCATCGTGCCGGAGAGGTCGATGTCGGCCTTCAGGGTTCCCTTGATGCCGTAGTAGTCGACTTCGACGGTGTAGTCGTCGGCGACGATGTGGGTGTATTTGGCTTCCACAAACACGTAGAGGGGGTGGAGGCCGGCTTCGGCGCCGAGAAGCCACCACCAGCCGGAGATG
This sequence comes from Kiritimatiellia bacterium, assembly GCA_050942875.1. Taxonomy (GTDB): domain Bacteria; phylum Verrucomicrobiota; class Kiritimatiellia; order RFP12; family UBA3636; genus JAAZAI01. Next base: position 45,455 of record JBMNOD010000017.1, on the reverse strand, counting down.
TCGTCGATGTCTTCCGCGATGGAGAAATCGGTTGCCGAGACGGCTTCGAAGGTGGGAATGACGTAGTAGCCCCATCCGCCGCCGCCGTAGATGCCCACGTACGGCAGGATCGGGAAGCGGCCGACGATGCCGAGCTCGAGCGGAACGACGGAGAACTCCTCGATTTTGAGCGTATGGCGAACATGCGGCAAAAGGTCGTGGGCAAATTCGGTGATGCCCTCGAAATGGTCGGCGTAGCTTGCGCGGAGCTGGAGCGAGAAGAAAGGAACGGGGCTGATTTCGAGCGAACCGCCGACGATGTCGCCTTCGCCGAGCATTTCCGTGTCCATCATGCCGAAATAGCCGGCGATGGCGTTGTAGCGCAAGTGCGGCGCGTGCCAGACCGAGGGCGTGTCGGCGACGCCGGCGGCGGCGCCGGTGGTCAGGGCGCAGAGGAGGGCGAGGAGGAAGAGGCGAGGTTTCATGGAAATTCCTTTTGTTTTGGAGAGGGAAGTTTGAAATTACGAATTACGAATTACGAATTACTTTGTCGAGTCGGTAGTCGCTAGGGGCTAGTCGCTAGGGAGCCGCAGGGCAACTTTGTCGCGGACCTTGGCGATTTTACATGATCGGTCTAATCAGTCGGATCAGTCTGATCGGACGGATTAGCCGGATCAATAAGTGAGTGTGGGAGAGAGTGGGTGGGAGTGAGTGTGTGCTTTGCACGAGCAAGTGTTTGGCCTTTCGGCACTAGCCCCTAGCCGCTAGCCGCTAGCCCCTGCCGCGAAGCGGCCTTAGCGGCTGGCGGCGAGGATGTCGGCGAGGGTCTGGTCGAGGGTGAACTGGGGCGTCCAGCCCGTGTGTTCGCGCAGGCGGGAGACGTCGAGGCGGGGCGAGGCGTCGCCGGGGCGGTAGAGTTCGGGATCGACGACGATGCGCGGGGAGGCGCCGGCGAGGGCCATGAGGCGGTCGAGGAGCTCGCGGATGGTGATGCGTTCGCTGGTGGCGATGTTGTAGGCGTTGCCGATCTGGCCGTGTTCGAGGATGAGGCGGTAGGCGCGGACGACGTCGCGGACGTCGGTGAAGTCGCGGATGGAGTCGAGGTTGCCGACGCGGATTTCGTCGATTTCCCCCGCCTTGGCGGCGAGGATTTGGCGGGCGAAGGAGGCGGCGACGAACCGGGGCGACTGGCCGGGGCCGATGTGGTTGGCGGGGCGGGCGACGAGCGTTTGGAGGCCGTGGGCGGCGCCGTAGCCGGCGACGGCGTTCTCGGCGGCGCTCTTGGAAATGGCGTACAGCGAGAGCGGCAGCGGGGGCGCGTTCTCGCGGATGGGCACGTTGGCGGCTTTCAGGGAGACGGCGGGGCCGTACACCTGCGAGGTGGAGATGAAGAGCAGGCGGCAGGCGGGGGCTTCGGCGCGGAGGGCTTCGGCGAGGTTGACGGTGCCGGCGATGTTGATGGCGAGCAAGTCGCCGGGGTTGCGCTCGCCGTCGGGCACGAAGGAGATGGCGCCGAGGTGGACGCAGGCGTCGGGGCGCGCGTCGCGCACGAGGGCGCGCAGCGCGTCGCGGTCGCGCAAGTCCGCCGCGCGGTAGCCCGGCAGCGAGGCTGCGGGCGCCGCGTCGGTGGTGGCGACGGTGTGGCCGCAGGCTTCAAGCTCTCGGATCAGGTGGCCGCCGACGAACCCCGCCGCGCCCGTGACGAGGACGCGTGGGCAGCGGGGCTGACAGCAGGGTGATTTTATCATAGCAGACATTTTGACGGTTTCCATCCCTTGGCGAATTGATCCGCTTTTTCGCCCCAACGCTTGAGTCTGTCCTCTGGTTTCACGCTTTCGCCCCAATACTCGACAAAGAGGGCGTCGTTCATTTCCTTGGCGGCTCTGTGTATGTCGTCCTTGATAAGCTGGAGTCCGACTTCGATTTTCCCCGTGTCCTTCGTTACGCTTCCGGCAGTGAACATGTCGCGTACCTGGTGGCACAAAACGCCATGTTGCGTGAGCAGGTAGAGAGCCACATTGTCATATTTGTCCCTGCAAGAACGACCAGATTTTAGAACTTCAGGAAACAACAGCACGGATTCCGCCCGAAGCTGTCTTTTTTCGCTTTCCGGAAGGCTTCTGTATAGACGCGCCTGCATTGGAAGGGAATGGGCTTCGGGATCTTCGTCATCAAGCCACCACAGCGACTCGCCTTTTTTCAACCGGCCTTTTGCGTATTTGCGGATGTGCCGCATTTTCTCCCGCATCGGCAGATTTCGAAAAACGTCGTACGGGACGCCCATCAAATCGAAAAGGGATTTTTCGACGAACAGTTCGACTTCAAACCGCGGCACATGTGATGTGCGGACGTGGATGACGCATTTTTCATACTCTTCCCATCGGACGCCAGGCTCCCCTCCCATTTTGCCGAAGACAATGTAGATTTTACGTACATTTTCAACGCGCTGGGTTTCGAGAACGCTGTTTGCCACGCTCCTCCATGTGTCGTTCAATGTGAATTTCACTTCGACGCCGAAGTCGCCAACGGCGATGTCCGGGAACGCCTGCGCTTTTGGCGAGAAGTCGATTTTCACGCCTTTTGGCGAGACGTTTTCATCGATCACCTCCCGAACGCGTTGTTCAAACTGTTCGGAAGATGTGAAAGCCTTTCTTTGCGCCTCCTGGGTCAGCGCTTCGCAGCATTCATCCAAGACGGCCTCAAACTCTTCTTGCGTCATGTCTGCGCCCCTCGGATGACAGCTTCGACGGCTTGAGCCACATGCCACGCCAGAACCGGGGGGACGGCGTTGCCAATCTGGCGTTCGGTCGCGCGGATTCCGGACGCGAAGCGGAAGCTGTCTGGAAACGACTGGATGCGGGCGGCCTCGCGCATGGATATTCGGCGTGGAAGCGAATAGTGGAATTGGATGTTTCCGTGGCACTCGGCGCGTATCGTGTAGCCCGGACGGTCTGCGATGAGATGGCGGTTTCCCTGTTCGCGGCTGGCTTTGGCCAGGCTCCAGACGTGGGAAAAATCCTTGTCGTGTGGGTGTGATTCCAGATCCGCCAACGCATCTTTGGCCGTGAGCGGCTCTTGGGTGCAAGGCGGGGGCGGAATGAACTCAGGCATGTCGCTCCGCGTTCCCACGAAAATCACGCGATCCCGGGTTTGTGGCACCCCATATTCTTCCGCATGGTAGAGATGGTATGAAACATTGTACCCGAGCGCCTTGAAGTCGGAGAGTATTGTTTTGAGGGCGGGTTCATGTTTTTTCATCAGGAGCCCCCCGACATTCTCGGCCACAAAAACCTTCGGATGCAATCGTGAAACAGTTTCCACGATTGCCTTGTAAAGGCTGCTGCGCTTCCCGGCGAGCCCCAGCATCTTGCCGTTGATTGAAATATCCTGGCAAGGGAAGCCGCCTATGACGACATCCGCATAGGCGGGAAGCTGATCCATGCAGTCGTAGATGTCTCCTTCGACGATAGGGCCGCCAAAGTTGAGTCGATACGTCTTGCAAGCGTCCGGATTGATTTCGTTCGCCCAAATGATGTCGAAGCGGTTTTGCTTGTAGTGGGTTCCCAGAAAATCAAATCCGCCCTGGAAGCCCAAATCCATCCCGCCGCAACCAGCGAAAAGTGACACAACAGAAAAGTTTTCCTCGCTTTTCCCAGTGTTGCCGTTCTGTCCAGATGCGGCGGAGATGAAATGCTGCCTTTGTCTAGGGGACGAATGCGAAGTTGCAGAAGCCTGAAGCGTCTTCCGCATCGCTTTTAGCCTTTTAGGCAATGTTTCGAGTCTTGCGTTCGTCATTTGTGGCTGTCTGTTTCGCTTTTCGCCCTAACGCTTGAGTCTGTCCTCTGGCTTCACGCTTTTCGCCCCAATATTTGGGAAGTCAGGGCCGGATTTCGCGTTCGACGCGCTTGAGGTCGGCGTCGACCATCATCTTCATGAGTGTTTCGAGGGAGGTGCGCGCCTCCCAGCCGAGCTTGGCCTTGGCCTTGGCGGGGTTGCCGAGGAGCACGTCGACTTCGGCGGGGCGGTAGAACTTCGGGTCGATGACGACGTATTTCTCGTAGTCGAGGCCGACGTACTCGAAGGCGATGCGGCACATGTCGCGGACGGTCGTCGTGCGGCCGGTGGCGACGACGTAGTCGTCCGGGGCGTCCTGCTGGAGCATCAGCCACATGGCTTCGACGTAGTCGCCGGAGAAGCCCCAGTCGCGCTTGGCGTCGATGTTGCCGAGGGCGAGCTTGTCCTGGACGCCGAGCTTGATGCGGGCGACGGCGTCGGTCACCTTGCGGGTGACGAACTCGATGCCGCGGAGGGGGGATTCGTGGTTGAAGAGGATGCCGGAGCAGCCGTAGATGCCGAAGCTCTCGCGGTAGTTGATCGTCATCCAGTGGGCGAAGAGCTTGGAGACGCCGTAGGGGCTGCGGGGGTAGAAGGGCGTCTTCTCGGACTGCATCGGCTCCTGGATCTTGCCGAACATCTCGCTGGTCGAGGCCTGGTAGAAGCGGGCCTGGGGGCGCACCTGGCGGAGGGCTTCGAGGATGTGGAGCGCGCCCATGCCGGTGGCGTTGGCGGTGAGCAGGGGCTGGGCCCAGCTTGTGGCGACGAAGCTCTGGGCGCCGAGGTTGTACACCTCGTCCGGCTCGGCGATCTGGAGCGCGCGGGTGATCGAGGCGATGTCGACGAGGTCGCCGTCGATCAGCGTGACTTTGTCGAGGACGTCGAGGTATTCGAGCCGCCAGGTGGTCGATGAGCTGCGGCGGGCGAGCAGACCGTAGACCTCGTAGCCTTTGCCAAGGAGCAGCTTGGAGAGGTAGGCTCCGTCCTGCCCGGTGATGCCGGTGATGAGCGCTTTCTTTTTTGTCATGTCGTCGTGGTGTCCTCGTGTGGGGTTTTGGCGTCGCCCTGCGCGGGCGGCGATGTCTTGTGGGGAAGTTGCCAGAGGCCGGAGAGAAATTCGACGGCCGTTCTGATGGATGATGCCTCAGAACCGCGTGCGGGTTCAAGCACAAAAGGGATGCCGGTGTCCAGGAAGCGGGCGAACTGCGCGAAGTCGACGGTGCCGCCGGCGGGCGGCATGCGGTGGTCGGAGTTGGGGAATGCGACGTCGTGCAGGTGGAGCCCGGCGATCCAGTCGGCGAAGCGCGCGACGATGCCGGCGTGGTGGATGAGGCCGCCGTGCTGGCGCGCCTGGGCGTGCCCGGCGTCGTGCCAGTAGCCGAGCGCGGGCGTTCGGAAGCTGTCGAGCAGGATCTGCATCTCCGGCTCGTTGGGCATGGCGTCGAGGGTGGGGAGGTTTTCGAGGCCGAGGACGAGCCCCAGGCGCTCGATGTGCGGCAGGATTTCGGCGAGCGATTCGCAGAGCGTGTCGAGGTGGCGCCTGGCGGCGCGGCTGCGCCTAGCGAGTGCGCGGTCGAGGAGGCGCTGGTACTTCGACGTGCCGAGCAGGCCGTTGTCGACGAGGTCGTTCAGGCGGTGGATGCGGCGGCGCAGCGGCACGCGGCCGGCGTGGAGCACGACGGCCCGGGCGCCGACCGAGGCGGCGAAGTCCGCCGTGGACTTGACGGCGGCGATGCCGCGGCGCGCCTTGCGGAAGTCCCGCGGATCGCAGATGGAGAACAGCTCCGGGCTGGCCGCGTTGGGGACGGGCGAGGGGCAGAAGGCGTGGACGCTGCAGACGCGGATGCGCCCGGCCTCGCGCCAGGCGGCGACGCCCTCGGCCTGGCGGTGCGTCAGGGCATAGCCGAGCTCCACCGTGTCGAAGCCCAAGGAGACGATCTCCTCGAGCATGGCGTCGGCGGTCTCGTGGCGGAACGAGTTCCAGTTGGTGGAGAGGGCGATGCGCATGGGTGTGAAAGAGAAAGGCCGCGTTGCGGTGGCCGAAGCCCGGCATGGAGCCGAGCAGAGGCGCCCGCAGGCGGCCGAACCGTCTGGAAGTGAGAACGGATTGCCTAGATGCGCGGCAGCGCCTCGGCGAGGGCTGCGCGGCGGGCGAGGCTGCGGGCACGCGAACGGGCGCGTGCCGACTTCTTGCGCTTTTTCTCGCTCGGCTTCTCGAAGTAGCGGGTCGCGCGGAGCTGCTTGATGATGCCCTCCTTGTCCATGGACTTCTTCAGCCGTTTGATGGCCTTCTCGATTGCTTCGCCTTTTTTAACTCGAATCTGGATCACGCTCAGTCACCTCCTGTCATGGCCCGGCATCCTCGATGGGGGTTGCTGCCGTCTGCCAACCGCCTGAAAACGAGGCGGAAACATGTACACTAACATAGTCGGGCGGGGCGAGTCAACGACAGAAATTTTCCCGGTTGCATTTACGGGGGGGGATGTGCTATCCTGCCCCTTGGTTTTCAGCCGTTTTCTTTGCACTCCCATCGTCTATCGGCTAGGACATGAGGTTTTCATCCTTAAAAGCGGGGTTCGATTCCCCGTGGGAGTGCCATTTTCCAGCCACGTGGAATTCATCTTCAAATCCGCCTTGACCCGAAGGGGGCGATGATGGTAAAGTCCACGGTGTTTCCAAGCCCGGCTCGGGTGGCGGAATTGGCAGACGCACTAGCTTGAGGGGCTAGCGGTAGCAATACTGTGCGGGTTCAAATCCCGCCCCGAGCACCATCTTGCAAAGCGCAAACCGTTGATGTTCAACGAGGTTTGCGCTTTTTTCCGCGTCGATGGCGCGGTGCCGCACACCACGGAGGGTGTGTGCGGCCAGGACTCCGGGCGGATGAAATGCCGGGGTCTGGGGCGGGAGCCCCGGCCTGAACCACGCTCTACGCCCATCTCACTACTCACTCAAAAAAGAAGGCTGTCAGCCTTTCTTTTTTTCCGCCGTTTTGCGGCGGATCTTGAGCAGGACGCGCGAGGCGCCAAGATTCTTCAGGCCGATCGCGATGAGAAACTTGCTGAAGTTGTGGGTGGCCAGATAGGCCACGGACTCGATTTCAACGTCCTTCTCTTCGCAGAGGTCGACGAAGTCGCGCACGGTGCAGAGGTGGATGTTGGGCGTGTCGTACCACGAATACGGCAGACGCTTCGTCTTGGGCATGCGGCCGCGGAAGAGCAGGGCGAGGCGGACTTTCCAGAGGCCGAAGTTCGGGAAGCTCACCAGGCCCACGGGGGCGACGCGCAGGAGTTCGTCAAGCGCCTTGTCGGGGTGCTTCATGACCTGGATGCTCTCGCTGAGCACGGCGCAGTCGAAGGTGTTGTTCGGGATGATTTGCAGGCCTTCGTCGACGTCGGCGAGGATGGCGTCGTGGCCGGCGCGCAGGACGTGGCCGAGCCCGTCGCCGTCGATGTCGATGCCGGTGCAGGAGATGCCGGGATGGCGCGCTGCGATGCGCGCAAGCAGCGAGCCGTCGGAGCACGCGAGGTCGAGCACGGAGCCGATGTCGCGGGGCATCATGTCGATGAGCTTGGCGTAGTCCCCTTCCTTTTCCTCGGGGAGCCGGGTGCTGGGCGGCACGGGATGCATCGTGAGGAAGTCGCCGAGCACGCCCACGAGCTGGTCGATGTGGGTGAGGAAGGCGTCGTGGCCGGCTTCGGCCGGGAGGCAGAAGTAGGACACTTCCTTTTTCGCGGCGTGGAAGGCGCGGGCCATGATCTCCGACTGCCGGGGCAGGAAGAGCCAGTCGCCGCTGAAGGCGACGATGAGCGTGCGGGACGCGGAGCGCGCGACGGAGTCCGTCAGCGTCTTGAAACCGGCGGCGAGATCGTAGTAGTCCATCGCCTCCGTGATGCGGAGGTAGCTGTTGGCATCGAAGCGGGCGATGAACTTGCGCCCTTGGTGGGCGAGATAGGATTCGACCTCGAACTGCTCCTTGTAGGCGCTGGAGAATTCCTGGATCGAGTCCTTGGGCAGCGTTCGGATCCGTCGGCCGAACTTCTCCTTCATCATTTCGTTGGAGAGGTACGTGATGTGGGCGAGCTTGCGCGCCTGCGCGAGGCCGGCGTTGGGGCGCTCGCCGTCGTAGTAGTCGCCGCCGCGCCAGTGGGGGTCGTTGACGATGGCCTCGCGCCCGACGATGTCGAACGCGAGCGCCTGCGTCGTGAGGCTGGGCCCCGTGGCGATGAGCACGCATTTCTCGCAGAAACCGGGGTGGCGGACGGCGAATTCCGCCGCCTGCATGCCGCCGAAGCTGCCGCCGACGACGGCGTAGATGCGCTGGAAGCCGATTTGCTCCAAAAAGAGCTTGTGGACGTCGACGATGTCGCCCACCGAGATCTCGGGAAAGGCGGAGCCGTAGGGCTTGCCCGTGGCGGGGTTGGTCGAGGCGGGGCCGGTCGTCCCCTTGCATCCGCCGAGGATGTTGGCGCAGATGACGAAGTACTTGTCGGTGTCGATGCCGCCGCCGGGACGGATCATGTTCGACCACCAGCCCGACGGCTTCTCCTCGCCTTCGTGCATGCCGGCCACGTGCGCATCGCCGGTGAGCGCGTGGCAGATGAAAATGACGTTGTCCTTTGTCGGCGACAGGGTGCCGCATGTCTCGTAGGCGACGTGGATTTCCGGCAGCAGGCCGCCATGCTCCAGTTTCAGGCCCTCAGCCGGAAGTTGGAGCTGGATTGTCTTGGTTTCGGTGATCAGGGGCGGCGTTTGCATAAATAATCGGGTGCGGATTATAAGTCAATGAAACGCAGGATGCAAGCCCCGGGTGCGCGCCAACGCAATCGGCCAGTCGCCGAAGGTGGGTCTCGGAACGCTTGTCGCCCAGCCTCGAACCCGCCCCGTCGTCTGCCCGATTGAGTCGCTAGGGGCTAGTCGCTAGTTTCTTTGTCGCGAGGTTCGTCGATTATTTAAGCAAGACGTTGCTTGGCAAATGTTTAGCGCGAAGCGGGGTGGGGCGACGCCGTCCCGGCGAGCCGCCATTCGCCCGCGCCGTCGGCGCGGTGCGCCTCGGAAATGAGCTCTTGGGAGCGCGGGGCTCCGTACCCGCAATGGATATCCCCACCCAAAAGGGTCTGTCCCCCAAAAAGGCGTTAGTCGCCAAGGAAGGCTACTTTGTCGCGAACTTTGTCCCGAGCCTTGTCGATTATTTGAGTACGACGTTGCTTGGCAAATGTTTAGCGAGAACCAAGGTGGGGCGCCGCCGTCCCGGCGAGCCGCCTCGGCCTCGTGGCCACTTCTCCCGCAATCCCGCCTTTCGGGCTCGCCTTTGCCTTTTACACGCTTCCTGCGTCCAGGCACTTGGGCGCAGGTTCCTCCGCATCTCGCCCCACGAACCCAGAGCCGCCCCGCTGGAAACATACCTGCTCCGTGGTCGCCACCACGGGTTGGAAAACCCGTGCCCCTTTTCTTTCCCGCTCACTGTAATCTCGAAGAAATCTTCGAGATTACAGTGGTAAAGCGTCCGCCCTGGGAACGCGAGGCTCCGCATCCTGCGCCATTCCATAATATTGAACTTTTCTTCAATATTACGGTGACAGAGTCCCGACACTGCCCGCGACAAGCGAACCCAAAGCCGCCCCGTTGGAGACCGCCGTCCCGGCGGGTGTTCGCCATTCCGTGGGAGTGAAGCCCGCCGTCACGGCGGGCGACCCGCGGAGACCGCGGCCCCCATCGACACGGCCCGCAACGGGCGAACCAAGCGCCCCGGAAACAGGGGCGCGGACATTCCTGTCCGTGGTCGCCCCCACGGGTTGGAAAACCCGTGCCCCTTTTCTTTTTCCATCCACCGTAATCTCGAAGAAACATTCGAGATTACGGAGGCAGAGCGCCCGTCCTGGGAACGCGAAGTTCCGCACTCGCACCATATCCTACGCCACTCCATAATATTGAACTTTTCTTCAATACTACGGTGGCAGAGTGCCGACACCGCCAACGCACCACGATCCGTCGGCATTCTTCGTGCGGTAGGTTGTCTGGATGTCGGCGTTCTCTCCGGTTCCGCCGGGTTGTCCGTCTTTGCCAAGGCTGAGAAGCGTAACGAAGTTGTCTTCCTCGATTCTGTAAATCAATGGGCGGTGCCAGCCGTCCGTGGTCCGGTTGGCGTGGCCTTTTCGCTTTGGGAGTTCGTCGAGAGAGGCTGGAAAGCGGCGGTGCCGGGCGATGTGCATCTGGATGCGGAAGAAGCTCTCTTGGATTGCCGTGTGCGTCACCGCGTCCGGCGGGACGACCGTGGCAAACGACGACACGATCACGCCCGCCAAGACGAGAAAAGCGAGGGCGCCAAGCATGGATTTCGTTTGTTTTTTCATAAGCGTGAACCCTGAACCCTCTAGAAGTTGAACAATAATGGCTGGTGGACCTGGCTGGGCGGGGGGCGGCGGCGGCGCTTGGGGTCGGTGACGTGCGGGTCGATGAGCGCGGGGCGGCCCGAGGCGGAGATTTCGTCCGCTTCGAGGTTGGCGAGGATTTCCTTCGCGCGCTGGATGACGGGCTCCGGCATGCCGGCGAGCTTCGCCACGGCGATGCCGTAGCTCTTGTCCGCCGCGCCGTCCACGATCCGCCTCAAAAACACGATGCCGTCGTCGCGCTCGCGCACGAGGACGCTGCAGTTGACGACGCCGTCGAGCGTCACCGCCAGGTCGGCCAGTTCGTGGTAGTGCGTCGCGAAGAGCGTCTTCGCCTTCACCTGGGGGGCGTCGTGCAGGTACTCGGCCACGGCCCAGGCGATGCTGATGCCGTCGAAGGTGCTGGTGCCGCGGCCGATTTCGTCGAGGACGATGAGGCTGCGTGGCGTGGCGTTGTTGAGGATGTTGGCGGTCTCCTGCATCTCGACCATGAACGTGCTGCGCCCCCGGGCGATGTCGTCGCTGGCGCCGACGCGCGTGAACACGCGGTCCACGACGCCGATGGCGGCCGATTCCACGGGGATGAACGACCCGATTTGCGCCATGATGACGAGCATGGCGACCTGGCGGATGTAGGTGGACTTGCCGGCCATGTTGGGGCCGGTGACGATCATGATCTGGCGCGTGGTGCAGTTGAGCTCGGCGTCGTTGGGCACGAAGCGCTCGGCGTCGGGAAGCTGCTCCACGACGGGGTGGCGGCCTTCGCGGATGCAGAGCGCGTCGTCCGCCGTCATCGTCGGGCGCGTGTAGCCGAGCGCGAGGGCGCGGTCGGCGAACGCGGCGAGCACGTCGATTTCGGCCAGCGCCGCCGCCGTGTCTTGGATGGCGGCGGTTTCGCCCACCACCTTGGCCCGCAGCTCCTCGAAGCGCTGCGTCTCCAGCAGGAGCGCGCGCGCCGAGGCGCCGGCGATCTTCTCTTCGCGCTCCTTCAGCTCGGGCGTGGTGAAGCGTTCGCCGTTGGCGAGGGTCTGCTTGCGCTGGTAGTTGGGCGGCACGTTTCCGAGCTGGGCGTTGGAGACTTCGATGAAGTAGCCGAAGACGTTGTTGAACTTGACCTTGAGCGTCTTGATGCCGGTGCGGGCGACTTCCTCGGCCTGGTAGGCGGCGATCCACGCGCGCCCGTGGGCCGCCGCGTCGCGGAGCTCGTCGAGCTGCGGATCGACGCCCGGGCGGATGAGGCCGCCCTCGGCGAGCGTGGCGGGCGGCGAATCCACAAGCGTCGTTTCGATCTCCTTCACGAGATCGGGAAGGTCGTCGAGGCGCTGGCCTGCGGAGGCCAGCAGCGAGGCGCCGCCCTGCATCAGCGGCTCCAGTCGCTTGCGGATGCGCGGCACGGTCGAGAGCCCTGCGGCGACGCCGAGCAGGTCGCGGGCGTTGCCGCGCCCCAGCGAGATGCGGGCGATGGTGCGTTCGAGGTCGCGCACCTTGCCGAGCAGGTCGCGCAGCGGCGTGAGCACGGTGCGCGCCTTCGTCAGCGCCTCCACGGCGTCGTGGCGGGCGCGGATGGCGTCGAGGTCCTGGAGCGGGCGCGTGATCCAGCTCCGCAGCAGTCGCGCGCCCATCGGGGTGGCGGTGGCGTCGAGCACGCCGTAGAGCGTGGTCGAGACGTCGCGCGAGGGGCCGGGCAGCAGGTCGAGGTGCTCGCGCGTCCGCTCGTCGAGGATCATGTGGCCGGCCGTCTGGCCGAGGCGCAGGCGGCGCACGTGCGAGAGGTCGCGCCGGAGGTTTTCGCGGACGTGCAGGACGAGCGCCCCGGCCGCGGAGGCGACGTGCGGCAGGCCTTCGCAGCCGAAGCCGTCGAGCGACGCGACGTTGAAGTGGCGGATGAGCGTCGAATACGCGGACATGGGTTCGAAGAACATCGAATCGACCGGCGTGATGCAGCGGATGTCCGCCTGCTTCATCAGCCCGGCCAGCGCGGGGTCGGGCGCGCCGTCCTCGGAAGGCGCGATGCCCTCGCCCGGCGCGAGGCGGCGGAGCGATTCGACGAGCGAGGCCGGCGTCTCGTGCGTTTCGACCACGAGCTCGCCGGTCGAGAGGTCGAGCGCGGCCATCCCCAGCCCGCGCGCCCCGCCGTCGGCGAGCGCCACGAGGTAGTTGTTGCGGTCGTCGCTGAGCACGTTTTCCTCGGTCACGGTGCCCGGGGTGACGATGCGCGTGACCTCGCGCCGCACGATGCCCTTGGCCGTGGCGGGGTCTTCCATCTGGTCGCAGATGGCGACCTTGAGGTTGGCGCGGACGAGCTTGGCGAGATAGGCGTCGAGCGCGTGGTAGGGGATGCCGCACATGGCATGGCCGGTGCGCTTCGTGAGCGTGACGCCCAGGACCGGCGCGGCGCGGACGGCGTCCTCGAAGAACATCTCGTAGAAGTCCCCGAGACGGAACATGACGATCACGTCTTCGGCGACTTCGGATTTGATGCGCTGGTACTGGCGCATCATCGGTGTGAGATTCCTGGCCATGGAGATGATTTTGGTTTCGACAGACTGTTTAACTCTTCATTCTATCATCACCCTTCCAGAATTGTCCACGTTGGAATTTTGCGGAAGCCAGGGTCTGTCCCATATAAAATCATATTAAAATGGATTGGGGATCGAAAAGGCAGGTAATAACCAGAGGCTGGGGCGTAAACGCGAAAAAATTTTGAAAAGGGTGAGAAAACCGTAGCGGTGCTGGGTTCGAGAGGGTCGATATTGATTATTGGGTGACTTCGGTCCAGCCATACACTCCAGGCTGCCAGACGTTGGCGGCTATGATGCTCTCCCACGTTTTGCCATTGTGCTGCACTTTCGCGCCGAGGGGGTAGGCGTCATGCGCACCGAGGGGTTGCTTCCAAGCGGGAGTGTCCTCCATTGTCTCGCCTTCTCCTTGGGTGACTTCGATCCAACCATAAACGCCGGGCTGCCAGACGTTGGCGGCTATGATGCTCTCCCACGTTTTGCCATTGTGCTGCACTTTCGCGCCGAGGGGGTAGGCGTCATGCGCACCGAGGGGTTGACGCCAGACCGGAGTGTCCTCCATTGTCTCGCCTTTGGCACGGATTTGCCGCCACAGGGCAGGCACCGCCGCCGGCGTCCATCCGGGCAGCGCGGTATGGGACAGAATGCAGAGGTAGATGGCGCCGTCATGCGTGACGGGATCCGACACGGCGTAGGAGGCGCCGTTCGTCCACGGCCTCATGTTGACAACCGGCGCGCTTACCTTCGCCTGTGGCGGGGCGTTCGTCACCCAGTCGGCGATTTGTTCGGGCGTCAGCGAGCGGCTGATGCGCTGGCGCGGCGGGTGGGCCGCGGCCTTTGCGCTGGCGGCGATCCACCCGGCGGCGGCAATGCCGACCATTGCGGCGGCGAGGGCGAGGTTGCAGGCTTTCCAGGCGGCGTTCATTGCGCGACCTCCTTGATCTCGAAGTCGATCAGCAGAAACACAGGCGCGTTCGTGGGAGAGTGAGGATGCTCCAACATCCGGAGCCGAGCCTTGGCGGGCGGATCGGCGGGCTGCTTGCCTCCGCCGGCCATGGCCGCCAGCGCGACGAGAAGGACGAGCGCGGCAGTGAGACCAGGGCGCTGCTTCATCTTGTGGCGGAAGCTCAGGGAGACGAGCGCGGCAAGCCCGACAACGGCAAGCGAAAACAACAGCGAGGCGAAAAAACATTGCGTGGCGTTCAGGATGTACATGTCAAAGGCCCTCGGCAGGAATCCGGTAGTTGCGACCGCCGGATGATATGGTTATGGTTGAGTCGTACCGCACGGGCGGCAGGTTGGTGGCGCCGAACACGCCGGCGGAAAGGTTCGCGGGCATGGTGGTGATAAACTCCGAGTCGTACGACATGCTCGTGGTGGCTCGGAAAAATCCGCGCTCGGTGGTGGCGGGAGCCGTCACCGTGGCCGTGCCGTCGCCGCGGTCGATCCAGACGACGCCTTCCATCGGCTCCCAGGGCGTGGCGAGATCGGGCGCAAACCACAACGTCGGAAAATCCCCCGAGTCGTAGGGGTAGATGATGGTGGCGACGTCGTCCGCCACCGTGATCCCGCCCGCCATGCAGCCGACTTCCACGCTGCCGCCCGTGCGGTAGCCGAAGTAATGGGCTCCGTCGGCCGGGCCGATCCGCATCTCCCCGGAATCGCCCGACGCGAAGGCCACCGCGCCGGTGGTGGCGAGCACGGAAAACCCGCCGGACGTCGCCCACTGGAACCCGGCGGCCCAGACGGTTGTCGGCGTGTTGAGATAGACCATGTGCTGCGGGTCTGGGTTCAACGTCCCGTCCGGCGCGTAGGCTCCCCAGTTGCGTGTTTGGGCAGCGAGTTGCTCCTGGAGTGTCGCCACCGTGCCCGAGAGCGTGCGGATGCTTTCCCAGAGCGCGTTGGTGACGGCGGGCGGCACCCCGCCGCCGCTGGCGCTCGACCAGAGGACTGCGCCGTCCTGGACGATCGAGGCGGTGTCGTTGGAAACAATCAGGTTCGCCTCCCGGAGCGAGAAGATCGACGCGACGACGGCGTTGGTGGCGTCGTCGAGCCGTGCGTCCAGGTCGGGCTGCGTGACGACGTTGCCTAACGCCTCGTCCAGGTCGGGCTGGGTGACGACGCCGCCCAGCGCATCGTCGAGCTCGGGGCGGGTGACGAGCCGGTCGGACGACGGCCCTTCCCCATACCATGACAGATGCGCCGAGCCGAGCGCGTCGTCGTTGTCGGCGGCGACCTCCAACGCGCCGGGGGCGGGGATTGTGTAGGTCTCGGCGAACCATGTCAGGCGGACGTGGCCGGGGTCGCCGGCGGCGAGTTCGTTGTCGAGGTACACAGCGGAAAACGGGGCGGGCGTGAGGATGATCCTCCAAATGCCGGCCGAGTGGTAGATTCGGGCGCCGTCCTCGTCATGCGAGAACGTGAACACGGCGCCGACGGGCGGGCCGTTGTAGCCGACGCCGGTTGCGTCGGCCACGATGATCCTGGTTCCGTCGCCGTAGACGCCGGGCTGGCATCTGACGCCGTGCAACCGGGCTTCGCCGTCCGACGCCGTGATCCGGGTGTCGCCGACGCCGACTTCCCTTGCGCGCGCCACCGTCCCGGTCGCCGCCCAGTCCGTCGTCAGCGCGCCGATTTCCTCGGCCGTGATTTGATGGGGGTTGTCGGCGGCGAGATGCGCGGCCTGCCATTCGGCGGCGACGGGATCCTGCTCCTCGATCACGCCGCCGTCGATGTCGGCGAGCATCGCCTCGACCTCGGCGGGCGTCGTCCAGGGGGCGTTGGTGACGACCACCGTCGCGAAGTCGATCGTGCGGGGCGGGATGGCGACTTCGTTTGGCACGGCGCCGGGGCTGCCTTTCATCTTGATCGTGCCGCGCGGTCGGTAGATGTCGCCGCCGACGCGGAAAAAATACGAGTACGTCGCCGCGCCGGAATCCATCGCGGGCGTCCAGACGGCGGTCACGTCGCCGGAGGCCGAGGCGGCGGCGTTCGTCGCGTACCAGCTCTCGCCCATGTCCGGGCTCTGCCACAGGAACATGGCGTCGGCGATGTCCGAGATGCCCGTGCGGGCGCAGAGCGCGACGGTCTCGCCGCGCCAGACGTCGAGCACGACGGGCGGGTTGCGCCCCAGCTCGACGTCCCAGGCGTTGGTGTAGATGGCGGCTCGCGCCATGATCAGCAGCAGCGCAAAGGCGAGTAAAACTGTGATGGATTTTATTGTTTTCATGGCTTCTCTTTCCTCTAGACAAACTCCAGAACCCCTGTCGATGGCGTCCATTTCAACGTGCAAACAAGCATGTGGTTCAGGGGCCACTCTTCGCCATGAAGCGTGTCAGGCCCGTCATGTACAATCACCTTTCCCCTGTACCATATCGTCCTGTATCTATTGCAAGTCCTTGTCGTGAAAATCCTGTCAAACGCAACGGCCTCTATACCGACTCTCGACGAATTTCCTACGATGAAAAACGGCGGCGGCGGCGATGGCTGCGTTCCATGCCACCAGATTTTTTGCTGCGTGGACACATAGCTGTATGCAAAATCGACGTAAAACAAATAGCTGTCGACTCCGTTTTCCGTGATCTTTCCAAATCCGCCGGCGTATACTTTCGCCAGGTCTATTCTAATGTAAAGGTCGGGATCGGGGTCGCCTTGCTGCCAGCCAAATCCATCGTGCAGATAAACGGCCTCCCGCTCCTCCTCCGTCATGCTGTCGCTCATGTTTGAGAACCTGAAATACATCCACCATCTTTCATGGTGGCTCCAGCCGCCGCCGCCGGTGACGGCAACGGATTTATATGGTATGAGCCGTGAGTGGAGGTGTATGTATATGTAGTCCAGCGACGCTGGAATGGGGAATTCCCCGTAAACAGGATTGTCGAGGGTTCCAAATATGGGGGCGCCATTCGTTGAATATAGAGGTCTGTTTATCATGGCTACTGTCCTGTGTGCTGTGATGCATGGCTCTCAAGGGTTACGATGTCGAAGGCTTCATCGGACTCCACGAAAATTCGCGCTGTTTCATCCCAAACCATTTTGTACTGCTTGAACTTCTTGTAGGCCGAGTCGTACACGACCCGCCCCCAAATCCACGTCCCGTCCGGCATGACCTCTCCCCATGCCGGCTCGGCTATTTGAGCTATCAACGTTGGTTCTGTTTCAACATCCTTGACCCACGTCCGGGTCGCCACGTCCCATAGAGCACGATACTGGACGATATAGCCCGAAATCGAATCGAACTCGACAGTCCATTTGATCTCCGTGTTCTGCGGCAGCACGTAGTCGGCCACCGTTTCGCCGTCCGCGTACCGGACGCGCGTCGTGTCGTCGGCCTCGCCGAAGCGCAGGATGAAGTCGCGCAGGGCCGCCCCTTTCAGGTCGTAGATCGTCTTCTTCCCGGTCGTGTCGTCGAATCCGTACAGTTGCAGCGCGCCGTCCTCCTCCGCGTGCGCCGCGCTGGCGGTCGTCATCGTCGGCCGCTCCGAGTCCGGCGAGTCGTAGAACGTGGCGATGGCGCCGTGCGCGATCTGGTTGACGACGCCGTCGACGACCACGGCGATCAGCACGGGCGTCCGCTGCCGCCGTTGGATTTCATCGAGGCTTGGCGACGACGACGACGTGGCGATGCTCCACTGCAACCCCGACTCCCCGGCGTACCAGGCGGCTTCGTGGCCTGCGTTCAGGTCGATGGTCAAATGGACGAACGTCGTGCCCGCCGCCGACACGGTCGCCAGCGGAACCCAGCCGTTTCCGCCGAGCCCGCCGTCGCCCGGCACGGCGTGGCCGTTGCGGGTCACCAGCTCGCCCTTGTTGACGATGTATATCTCGAGCCGCGCCTGCCCGGACTGGATCGCCTTGACGCGCACGTCGAAGGGCATGGGGGGCGTGGGATCCGCGGCGGGCGGCGGCGGTTCGCGGACGGCGCTGTACGTGGTGCCTTCGGGCGTCTGGTTGAGGCGGATGCCGGGGCCGGCCTGGGGGCGGAGGCGGCGGATCGCGTCGACGACCGCGCGGCCCCAGTTGGCCGTGAGGGGGTATCCGGGCGTCGGGGGAGGGGGGAGTTTCATGTCATGCGTTTCCGTAGAGTTCCGGGGCCCATTCGTCGGCGCCCGTCCATTGCTCCGTCCGCACGTACCGCCCGTCGGCCTGCCGGACGATCCGATCCCCCGTCTTGAGGTACTGCCACGAGCCGGGCACCGTGACGGGCGGATTGCAGACCTTGCCGATGTCGGAGGGGTCGGGGCGCAGCTTGTAGGTGGAGGTGCGGGTGACGACGGGGGCGAAGACCAGGTACGTCTCCACGCCCTTGAGCATGAGCCGCGCCACGGTCTCCGCCTGGCCGGTGAGCGGCTTCGGATCCTCGCCCTCCTTCTCGACGTACTTGAGCTGGCCGCGGACGTCCGGCGGCGACGCCTTCCAGAGCTCGATCTCCGTCTCATATCCGTTGTAGTCGCTTTTCGCCATCAGCGGCTTCTCGATCTGGGCCATGTCGATCTCGATGGCGCTATTGATCGAGCCGGGGGGCTTGGCCCCCGCCGGGGACGCGTCCTTCTCGACGAGGTTGATGGTGAGCGTGCCGAGCAGCCCCTTGCGCGGCTCCAGCGTCGAGGACTCCACGACCCACCCCGGCATGATCTCCATGCCCTTGTCCGGCTGCTGCTCCGCGAGATCCGCGTAGCGGCCCTCCTTCACCAGCGTGGCGGAGTCGACTTCCGCGCGCGTCCTGCGGCGGCTCTCCCACGTCTCGCGGACTTCCACGTTGCCTCTTTCAGTCGTCGCCATGTCGTGCTACCCCCACGCCGCCACGGGGCCGCGGGTCGCGTTGCGGGCCAGCAGCTCGGACGTCTTCCTGGTGTTCTCCACGATCCGCTCGATCATGGTGTTGCGCCGCGCCTCGGCCGCGGGGACGGCGCCGCCGACGAAGCCGCCGATCCGCGCCAGCCGGTCCGTCGGCATGCCGAAGGCGGACGCGACGCCCTTGAACGCGCCGCCGCCGCCGGAACCGCCGCCGCCGGCTCCTCCTCCGCCGCCGCCCGCCGCGGCCTGGATGTCCGCGATGCGGCTGCGGAACCCCGCCACCGCCTTCTCCCACATCGAGGCGGTTTCCTCGCCCACCTCCGCCGTGAACGGCTTCCAGTCGACCAGGAAATCGGCCAGCAGCTTGTTTGCGGCCTGGCGCTGCTCAAGCTGGTCCTGGTACATCGAGTCGAAGCTGCCGGCCTTGAACCCCGAGAGCCCGAGCGCTTCGCCCACGCCGGGGATGCTGCCGAGCGCCTCCATCACCTCCTCGATGGCCTTCTGGAAGGCGGCGGAAATCCAGGCGAGCGGACGCTCGAACGCCGTCACGAGGATGTTCCCGAGATGCAGCAAGCTTCTGCCCGCCGTGTCGATGAATCCGCCCCAGGCCGACTTGATCCCGCCGACGATCATGTTTCCGAGATCGGTGAAAAGCGTGTCGTTCCGGAAGAACTCGACAACGCTTTCGAATGCCGAGCTGATCCACTGGCCCATGCTGTGCAACGTGCTTGCCAGCAGGCTGCCGAGCTTCCGTATGCCCGCCGCCGCGAGATTGAGAAACCCCGTCCACGCCGCGTCGAGACCCGCCGCCAGAATCTCGCCGATCGAGTTCTGCCGGAACATCTCGACGATCGACCCGATCACGGCCCCGACCTTGCGGGCCCACCCTGCGAAATCGATCCGGTCGAACATGCCGGTGATCTGGTCGATGAGCGGGGTGAGCCCCTCGGCGAGGCCGGCCCAGAGGCCGACCGACTTCATCTTGAGCCGGCCGATGCGGTCGCTGATCGCGTCGAAGGCGTAGGCGTTCTTGTCGATGATGCCCACCAGGCTGCCGAGGGAATCGCGGGCGGTGTCGATCGCGGCGTCGTCCTTGAGGAACGCCAGCATGCCCGTGCCGCTGCGGCCGAAGATCTCCATGGCGGCGGCGGTCTGCCGGGTCGGGTTGTCCATGGCGCGGATGGCGCGGCCGATGGTCTCGAGCTGGTCCTCGGCGCCCATTTGCTGGAGCGCCTGGATGTCGAGCCCCATTTGCGCGAAGACCTCGCCCTTCGCGCCGCCGCCGGAGAGGTCGGCGAGGTTGCGGCGCATGATGGCGAGCGTCTGGGAGAGCTTGTCGCCGCCGACGCCGGTGTCCTCGAACGCCTGGCGGAGCACGAGCAGGTCGCCCGCGCCCTCGCCGGTGATCTCGGCGAGGTCGCTGATCGCGCCGCCGAGGTCGAAGGCCTCCTTGAGCTTGCCGGTGGCTTCGCCGCCGAGGCGGATGACGCCCTTGACGGCTTCCATCGCGGCGCCGACGCCCTTGGTGAAGGCGGCCGAATCGAATTTGAGGAATACGGAGAGGATCATGGTCTGCCTAGGCTCCCGAGAAGTAGCGTGTCATGTCGTCGCCGGGCTTGGCGCCGGCGCGGTCCATCCAGTCGAAGAGGTCGAGCTCCGCCATGCCGATCGTGTCGGCGGCTTCGCGCCACGGCCCGGGCTGGCGGATCATCAGCAGCACGGCCGCGAGCGGCGCGCCGTCCTTCAGCTCGCGCCAGGTCCAGCCGAAGCGCTCGGCGCAGATGGCGGCGACGGCGACGAGCCAGCCGTCGCCGCCGGGGGGTTTCCCGGGGCGGGCCCCTCGTCGTCGCCGTCGGCGTCGCCCTCCTCGGGCGAGACGTCGGCCAGGCGCCGGCCGGCGGCCGCCACGGCCTCGAGCAGCAGCCGGGCCGCCGGGATCGGCAGCGCGTCCGCCCAGGCCATGGCGGCGGCGGCGTAGGCCTCGCGGCCGGCGGCGAGGAGGCGTTCGCTCTCCTCGGTGGGGCGGGTCATCGCGTAGAGCGTCTCGGCCCAGCCGCTGACGCGCCCGGGCTTGCGGCCGGTGACGAGCGGGCTCTCGACCGCTTCGAGCACGCCGGCCAGGCCGAGCGTGATCTCGCGGACTTCGTAGGGGCCCACCCGGACGGCGGGCGGGGCGGTGAACGCGGCGAGGGCGCGGGTCGGGTTCTTCATGGCGTCGTCCTCCT
This sequence comes from Kiritimatiellia bacterium, assembly GCA_050942875.1. GTDB lineage: Bacteria > Verrucomicrobiota > Kiritimatiellia > RFP12 > UBA3636 > JAAZAI01. Next base: position 24,716 of record JBMNOD010000017.1, on the reverse strand, counting down.
TCCCTAGGCCAGCGCGAGGTTGTCGTGGTGGGTGGCGCTGATCGTGACGATCGTCTTGCCCTTGTGCCGCTTGGCGCGGCCCACCTTCTCGATGATGAAGGACTTGCCGCCCACGGTGAGCACGCCGCCCTTCGCCGGCGGCGTGCCGGCCGCCTTGAGCACGATCGTGAGCTGCACGGTCATGCTGCCGTCGTAGATCACGAGGCCGTCCACCTGGCCTTGCTGGTTTTCGCACGGTTCGCTCGCGATGGAGTCGTCGTAGTTCACGTCGGTGATCGTGCCGACGTCGGTCATGGTCTCGTCGACGCCCCAGCAGCACGAGGCGCCGCCCTTGATTTCGTATGCTTTCGCCATGGGTTGGAAGTTCTCCGTTCGGGTTGGGTTGTGTTGTGTCGGGTCGGGTTTGGCGCGGCTACGCCCGGTCGGCGTAGTGCGCGTGGAAGGCGAGGGCGTAGCCGTGCAGCAGCTCGCCGCTCCGGGCGGCGAGGTGCTGCATGCCCGCGTAGTCGTAGCCGCCGCTCAGGGTGGGCGCGTCGGCGATGCGGCGGACGAACGTCCGCAGCTCGCCCGCCGCGGCGAGCGCGCCGGGGGCGCCGCGCCCCGGCCGCGCCGCGAGCCCGGGGCTCTGCGCGCAGGCGGCCCGGATCTGGCCGGAGACGAGCGTGTCCTCCGGCAGCTCCTCCATGCCGGCCGCGGCGTCGCCCAGGTAGAAGAGCACGATCGCCAGGCCGCCCGGCCGCCCGGCGGCGAGCAGGTCCATCGCGTGCGCGGGGTCGTCCGCCACCGCCACGGTGGCGCCGCGCGGGGCGGCGAACCCCTCGGCGATGGCGCGTTCGAGGTGCGCGAGCAGCGCGGCGGGGTCGGTGTTGACGCAGTCGATCATGCCGTTCATGCCAGGAGCCCCCGGGTGCCGCTGATCTTCGCCGGCTCGCCGATGAAGGCGGGCACCGCCTCCGCGCCGTCCGTGGAGTCCTCCCCGGAGGCGAGGCGGCGGAGCCGCTCCTCCGCGCGGTTGGCGGCGGCGGCGTAGGGGTTGGCCTCGGCGGTGTGGCCGCGGCGGTTGTAGAGCGTCACGAGGGTGAAGAGCTTGCGGGCGTAGGCCGCGGCCTGCGCGTGCCGGGGCGGCACGTCGCCGCCGAAGCAGTTGCGCAGCCGCTCCTCGGCCGATTCGCGCACGGCCTCCCAGGCGGCGGCGTCGGGCAGGCCGTCGCCGTCGTCGTCGAGCGCCTGCGCCAGCAGCTCGAGGGGCATCTCGCCCAGCAGATCCTCCATCCTCATGGCGCGTCCCCTCACGGCTGGGCCGGCGCGGCGGGCTGCTCGGCCCAGGTGTCGACGGCGGCGAGGCCGCCGGCGTAGGCCAGGAACGGCAGCGTCAGGAACGCCTCGCCGCGGCCGTCCGCGCCGAAGAGCGCCTCGTTCTCGAGGAAGACGTTGTCGTCCGTCGGCTGGTTCTTGGCGACGAGCGCCGGCTCCTTGCGCTTCTGCACGCAGACGCCGCGGATCCCCGCCACCTCGCCCATGAGGAACCACTTGCCGGCGTGCGAGCCGACCAGGTCGTTGCACACGCGGAAGTCCACCAGCCCCTTGAGCGGGTTGCTCTCGCTCGCCGTCCCGGCGGCGGAGGCGACGATCTCGCCCTTGAGGATGCGGCGCGCCTTGGCCGCGTTGGAGGGGCCCACGATCAGCAGGCGGGGCAGCACGTTGGCGCTCTGGTCCCTGCCGAGCTGCGCCGAGCGCAGCGCGGCCGCGGCCGCTTCGAGCGCGGCGTCGCCGAACGCCGCCGTCGTGGCGTTGGTGAAGCGCTCCGCGCCGTCCGCGAGGACGCGGTTGGCGCAGAAGAACCGGTTGCCGTCGGCCCAGACGGCGTTGGCGAGCAGCGCCTGCACCGCCAGCCGGCGCCAGAGGTCGCGGGCGTTGTTGCCCATCGCGCTGAACACCGGGCCGAAGAGGCCGTAGCTGTCGTCCTCGATCGCCGGCACGGGGACGCCCACGGTGGCCTCGTAAGGCTCGTTGACCACGATGATGCGGCCGATCTGGAGCGAGTGGATCACGCGGCTGCCCACCCATTTGCGGAAGACGGGGAGCTGGCCCAGCCAGAGGTGGTCCTCGGAGGTGTTCGTGGAGGGCACGCTCATCGCGAAGTCCTCGGCGGCGAGGTTCTCGGCGTCGCGCGCGTCGGGCTGGGCGTTGTAGGCGTTGTTGAAGGTTGCGCGGAAGCCCCGGAAGATGGCTGCGCAGTTTGCACGGGTCGGAATCATGTTTTGGTTTCCTTTGGGTTTTGGAGAGTGGGGGGCGCGCGCCCGGGCTAGAGCCCGAGGCGCACCCAGACGTGGTCGGCGTCGACGTTGACGATCGTGCCGACCGCCGCGGCGCCGCTCGGCGCCACGGCGCGGCCGGCGTCGTTCGTGGCCGCGTAGGCCGTCCGGCCGATGTGCGCGGCCGTCACGGCGCCGTTGTTCCTCAGGCCGTAGACGCCCGAGCCGCGCACGACCAGCACGCCGTTCGACGCCGCCGTGTTCTGCGCGATGCCCAGCACCACGAGGTTCGACGACCCCGCGCCGTACGCGTAGCCGTAGCCGCCGGCCGCGCCGACGACGCGGCCGGCCTCGACCGCCTCCCCCGCCGTCACCACCGAGGTGGCGACGTCCGTGCGGGGCGTCGGGATGGCCTGCGCCGCGAGGGCGCACGCCGCCGCGAAGAGCGCGAGGGCGCCGACCAGGGCCATGGGTTTGCAGGGCTTTCTCATTTCTTGCCTCCCTTCTTTTTGGCGGGTTCGGCGGCGGCGGCTTCGGCCGCCGCGGGCGCGGCGTCCCCGCCGCGCGTCGCAGTGGACGCGGCGTCCCCGCCGCGCGTCGCGCCCTCCGGCGCGGGTTCGGCCGGCGCCGCCGGGGGCGGCGTCACGGTGACGGGCAGCGGCTTGCCCGGCTCGGGCAGGGCCTCGCTCTTGGAGGCCGTCACGGGGATCCCCCTGGGCATGTAGATCACGCTCATTTCGCCCCCTTCCCCTTCTCCCGGGCGTACTGCTCGGCGGTGATCCCGAGGGCGGCGCAGACCTCGACCTCCGTCGCGCTCAGCGCCACGGTCGTGCCTTCGTCCACCTTCACGGGCGTGAGCGGCGCGAGCGGCACCGCCCGGGGCAGCGCGTCGCAGTGCGCCTTGAGCTCGGCGGGGGTGAGCTTGCCGAGCAGGTCGGCCCCCAGCGCCACGATCTTGCCGTCGCCGCGGGCGTCGTCGATGATCTTCTGCTTCTCCTGCGCGTCCAGCCGCGCCGCGAGCGGCGCCGCGACGGCCTGCACGGCCGTGGAGACGATCCGGCCGACCTCCTCCGCGCTGAGCGGGGCGGGCGACGGCGCCTCCGGCTTCGGATCCGGCTGCTTCTGCTGCTGCTTCTGCTTGTCGGCGTTGTCGAGGCGCGCCTGCAGGGCGGCCTCCAGCTCGTCGTCGGGGCGGTCGGGCGTCAGCCCGAGCAGCTTGGCGAGTTTCTCTTTCCAGTTCATTTGGTTGTCTTCCTCGTTGTCTTCCTCGTTGGGGTTGTCGGCCTCCATCGCGGCGAGCGCGGCGAGCGCCGCCTGGCTGAACGTGATGCCCGGCACCGCCCCGGCGCGCGTGAGCGCCACCGAGACCACCGCCGTCACGTTCCCCTCCGCGTCCAGCAGCGGCGTGGCGGAGAGGTCGCAGTAGTTGCACGCGTTCGCGAGCCCGGAGGGCGTCCAGCGCTCCACGTCCACGAACACGCCTTCGCCTTCCACGACGTCGACGCTCCCGAACGCGGCCACCGGCCGCGGCTCCTGGCTCTCCTTGTACGCCGCCGAGAGCTTGCACGTGTTGTGCTCGTAGTCCAGCGCGATCGTGCGAAACGCGTACGTGGGGTCCGCCATGCGCTCCAGGAGCGCGCGGCCCACCACGACCCTGCGGCCCTGGCTGTTGGGGTTCGGGCCCCAGTTCAGGATCTTCATCCGGGTCGGCAGCTTGCCGTCGCCGTCGGCCGCCAGGGCGGCCGGCGTGACGATGCAGACCGCCGCGGCCGGCGCCTTGCGCTGTTCTCGCTGTGATGGGGGCTTTCTTTTCATGCGCCGTCATCATCGCATTTCGCGGCCCCCTCCATCCCGCGCCGGTGCGGCCCGTGCGCAAGACCGGAAGAGCCCCGCGGGATCCTCTCCCGCGGGGCTCTTCGCAGTCGCTAGTCGCTAGTCGCCAGTGGCTAGTGGCTAGTGTCCAAAGTCCAAAGTCCAAAGTCCAAAGTCAAGCCGCCTCCGACCCGAATTTCCAATTTCAAGTTTCCAATTTCAAGTTTCAACGTCCAGCCCCGCCCGCCGCGCCGCCGCGGCCAGCGCCCGCTTCATCGCGGTCTCCAGCCGCCGCCGCGCCTTGTCGGTGGGCTTCGCCACCTCGTTGTAGCCGCCGACCGCCGGCACGAACGGCCGCGCCGGCATCTTCTTCGTGCCGTGCTGGTGGTAGGCCGCGTACTGGCGGCCCTTGTTCGCCGCGGTGTCGCTGGCCAGCGTCGCGCCGTCCGGCCCCGCGTCCTCGATGCTGAAGCTCTTCATCAGCGTCCCCGTGTCGATGAGCGGCTTCGCCGCGCCGCGCTTCTTCGCGGCGCGCTTGCGCGCCTTGGAGAGCCCCGCCTCCGTCGCCCCGGAAAGCGGAAGCCACTCGGCGGGCCGCATGGATGCGCTGTTGAAGGAGAGCTCCGTCATGATCTTGAGCTCCTCCGCCGCCTCCATCGCGACCGCCCTCATGGCCGCGTCGGACCCCAGCGCCCGCAGGGCGCGGTTGAACTCCTCCCCGCCCGAGAACTCGAAGCTCACGCTCATCGCCCGCCCCCCTTCTCCAGGCGCTCCAGGGCTTCGAGATCACGGTTGAGCCCCTCGATGAGGGCGTTGTTGTTGCGGCGGATGAGGTCGTCGCGGGCATCGCCCGTCGGCGCCGGCACGGAGGGCTTCCACCCGTCCGCCGGCGCGGGCTCGTCGCAGAACACGTAGCCCCACAGCTCGAGCAGCCTGCGCGAGGTCTCCTCGGCGCGGATCGCCTCCGTCCCCTCCAACGGCGGAATGGGGAAGGTCTGCTCCAGCTCCACGATTTCCTTCTTGGCGTCTTCACGGTTCATGCGTTTCTCCTTTGATGCAGTTGAATATAGCCGTAGCGGCGCTGCGCGTCAAGCCAGTCCATCCACTCCAGGCGCAGGATCGCATGGCGCAGCGCGTCCCCCTCCGCTTCCTTGAACTTGCGGTCCCAGCCGCGGATCGCCTCCCGGATGTGCTCCGCCCGCGCCCCGCGCGCGCGCACCTCCATCCACCCGGTCGCCGCCACGGCCTCCACGCTGCCCACGTCGGCCCGCGTGGCGGCGAGCAGGTCGCGCGGCGAGAGCGTCGCGATTCCGGAGGGGTGGTTGTGGATCACGGCCTTCTCCGCCGGGCTCCAGGGCACGGAGGCGATGCTCACCGAATGGGCTTCGCCGTCCACGCTCGCCAGCTCCGCGCCCGTGACCCTGTCGAGCACGTAGGCGCGCTCCTTCCCCGTCCTCCGCCCGTGCTCCAGCGCCTTGCCGTGGTACTCGCGCTTCACCGGCTCCCAGAGCCAGTCGCGCACGGTCGTCTCGCGCTCCCGCCCGTCCGCGCCGAACTCCCCCGTGCCGAGGCGCCGCTTCTCCATCATGCCGAGGAAGGCCTCCATGTCCTCGCGCGTGCGGCCCTTGGCCGCGGCGAGCGAGCGCACGTCGATCTCCACCGAGCCGGGCCGGTGCTGGAACTCCCGCGCCGAGTCCCGCCCGCGGTTTCGCGCCATCCAGTCCTGCCGCGTGCCCTCGCTCCACATCGAGCCCTCGCCCGACTCCGCCTCCTCCCGCGCGTCCTCCGGCGTGAGCTGGATCACCATGCAGCGGCAGTTGAAGTCCCACGGCGGGTAGTGCGCCTCCCAGAACGGATCGTCCGCCGGCAGGATCACGCCGTTGAGTTCGGCGTGGGAGTCGCGCTCGCGCCCGTCGTCCATCGTCACGTACTTCCAGTAGGGGTAGACGTCCTTCATGCCCTGCTGCTTCTGGTACCGCGCCGCCGCGTAGGCCATGGCGCAGTTCGTCTTGAGCACCGTCTCCGCGTGCCGCCGCGCGGCGGCCGCGTCGTCCCCGCCGATCTCGGCGGCGATCTTCTCGCGCTGCTCGTCCCACCGGCCCCCTTCGTGGACCGCCGCCACCGCGTCCTGCACGCGCTTGAGCTTCGCGAAGTCCTCGATGCCCTGCACCGCGAACGCCCGCCCCCGGATCTCCGGCCACATCGCCCGCAGCGCGCCGATGTCCGCCCGCCGCCTCGACCTCGTGAAACCGCCTGGCGTCATCGCCCCGCTACCCATGGTCCACCCCCAGCCCGTTCGCCTGGTTGTAGCGCTCCCTCGCGGGCCCGCCGGGCTCCCAGAACTCGGGATCCTCCATGCAGGCCGAGAGGTGCGCGAACCACGAGTCCAGGTCGAGCATCCAGCAGTTCGGGCTCACCCGGAACGCCTCGATGAACCCCGCCCGCGCCAGGCGCAGCAGCGTGTCGTAGCGCACGTTGCGGTGGCCGCTGCGGAAGCCCAGCATCGCCGTCGTCTCCGGCGTCATCCGGATCAGCCGGTGCGGGAACGGCACCGGGCGGTACGTCCCCTCCGGCTGCTTCGCCCAGCGGCAGAGCACGTACTGCGGCACCGCCTGCTTCGCCCATTCCGCCGGCACCCAGGCGTGCCTGCCCGGCGCCACCCGCACCATGTCCGGCCGCGCCGCCGCCTCCAGCGCCTCGGCCAGAGGCTCCGGCCTCGCCCCGCCGTCCAGCGGCGGCAGCCCCAGTTCCAGCTCGGGCTGGTCGTACTTCGTTTCCGTCTCCATTGTCGTCCCTTTCTCCAGTCGCTAGTCGCCAGTGGCTAGTCGCTAGTGATTCTGCAATCTGCAATTCGCAATTCGTAATTTGCAATTCGTAATTCTGTAATTCGCGGCTTTGGACCTTGGACTTTGGACTTTGGACCTCGGCCCGGCCGCCAGCGCCCCGTAGAACCCGCGGGAAAACGCGGGAAAACGCGCCGGGCGCTTCGGACGGGAAAACACCCGCGCGAGGCGCCCGGCGGCGTCTAGCGCGTTCCTGCGCGGTTCCGCCGTTTCGCCGCCGCCCGGTTCCGCAGCGTGAAGACGACCTGCCAGCACTGCTTCGCCGTCGCCCGGTCGGCCGTCGTCTTGTGGATCCGCTCCAGCAGCGCCGCCGCGTAGGCCTCCGCCCCCGCCGCCCCGCCGAAGTCCGCCGCCAGCTCCCGGCACTCCCGCGCCAGCGCCCAGCGCGCCCGCCGCCGCTCGTCCTCCGCCGCCGGCCGCGCCGCCTTGCGCCACGCGTCGAAAGGCTCGTCCGCCAGGCCCAGCTTCCGCTGCGCCTGGTAGGCCCGGCTCGCCGCCAGGATCAGGTCCCGCACCTGCCGCGCCGACAGCAGCGCCCCCGACTGCGCCGCCACCGCCCGCTCGTCCGCCCCCGCGCCCATGCTACACCTCCTCCGCATCGCCGCCGGGCATCGGCCAGCAGTCGGCCGCATCCAGGCGGACGTATTCAAAGTCGTGCTGCGGCCCCGGCCGCGACCCCACGCGCAGATACGCCTTGCCGCGCTCCGGGCGTATCGCCCCCGAGAGCAGCTTGCGCGCGCGGCGCCAATCCGGCGCGTCGATCTCCAGCGCCAACAGCCGCAGCACCTTCGCCACCGGCAGGCCGCCCGAGCGTCCAGGCGAGAACGCCTCGTGCACAATCGCGCGGATCGCGTCCGCATCCGTCCCCGCCAGACCGTCCACCAGCCGCGCCACGTACGCCTCCATTATCGCGCGGGCCTCCAGCACGCGCTCGTCGAGCGTTATGCGCCACGCCTGGTCGATCTGCACAATCAGCGTGCCGTCGAAGCTGCGCGCCGAGAAGTTGCCCTTCGGCGCGGGCTCCGTCGCGCGCACCCCGCTCAGCGCCTCCATGTCCTTGAGACAGTCCGCCACGCACTTTTCAAGCGCCTCGCGCGCCTTCATCCAGCGCGCATGCACGCGCCGCACGGCTTTGTCGCGTGCCTTGTCGTAGGCCGACACATACCCCACCGGCACGTCGTTGCCCATGCTGTCGCGCATGGTCGCCGCCTTCCTGCTCTTCCTCGTTGTCGTTGTCATGGTCTTCGTTGTCATGGTCTTGTCCCTTTCTCAGTCGCCAGCCGCCAGTGGCTAGTGGCTGTGGTTTGTGGTTCTTTGTCGCGAGCCTTGTCGCGAGCTTTGTCGTTTCCAAGTTTCAAGTTTCACCTTCTCGCCGCCGCCGCCTTGACCGCCTCGGCCACCTCCTCGAGCCCGACCGGGCCCGTCGCCGGCAGCAGCCGCGCCACGTCGCGCACGAAGGCCAGGTTGCCCGCCGCCTCCGCCGCCGGCCGGATCAGCTTCGCCGCGCTCCGCGCCAGCTTCCCGTCCACCGCCATCTCCGGCACGGCGTGGGCGAGGTAGGCCGCGATGTCGCGCTCACAGAGCGCGAGCCTCACGCGCTCCGAGAGCCGGTTCGTCGAGAGCTGCCGCGCCTCCTGGTAGGCCGCGCTCTCCAGCTTCGCCCACAGCGTCGGGATCGCTATCAAAACGAATTCCCCCGGCGTCGTGTTCACCAATGTTTTGACCGCGTTGAGGCACCGCGGCCCCATGTGGTGCGCCTCGTCCACCACCACGCACTTGCGCGCCACCGAGAGGCGCCGCTGCGCCTCCTCCAGCCGCGCCATCGCCCCGTGCGGCAGGTTGCCGTCGTGCCCCAGCGCCCGCAGCATCGCCCCGAGCATCGCCGCGGGCTTGTCGTTCCACACCTCGCTCGCCTCGCACGCGGCGATCCGGTCCCCGTAGCGCCCCGCGACGATCCGCAGCGCCGTCGTCTTCCCCACGCCCGAGGCCCCCTGCACGATCACCACGCGGTTCGAGCCCCAGCTCTTCATCGCCGCCAGGCACGCCCGCCGCAGCGCCTGCACCACGGAGAGGTCGTCGTACACCGGCTCCGCCGCCCCGTCCCCCGCGGTCTCCTCCGCCACCGCCCACGCCGAGCGCAGGTTCGCGAGCTGCGCCTCCGCGTCGTAGCCGTCGAGGTTGCCCGCCGCCATGTCCCGGAACGTCCGGTCGCTGCCCAGCCCCGGGCATTCCCGGCAGAGCCGGGCGATGCTCCAGCCCTTCCGCGCCGCGTAGTCCCCGAGCCTGCCCGCAAGCTCCGCGATCTCGCCCTGAATCGTCTTCTCCTCGTTTCTCATTGCCGTTCTCCTGTTGTTTGTCGGTTTGTCGTTGTTGGTTAGATTGTCAGCCCCTGGCGCAGCGTTCCCGCAAAGCAGCCGCCTTGCCGCCCTTGCTTGAACGCCCAGCCGATGCAGCATTTGTTTTCGTCGCGCCCATTGCCGCCGCGTTCGCACTCGGAACAATCCACGAATAGCTTGCCCGATGAATCCTTGCGACTGTACTTTGCTTTCTTTTCCGTCATTGCCGTTCTCCTGTTGTTTGTTGGTTTGTCGTTGTTGTTGTCCGTGTGGCGACACCGCCACGAAATTCGTAATTCCCCAGCCCCCTAGCCGCTAGCCGCTAGCCGCTGGCCGCTGGCATCCTCGCCCCTAGACGAGTATCCCCGCCGCCCTTTCCTCCGCCGCCCAGTCCGTGGCGAGCGCCGCCGTCTGCCGGCTGCGCCGCAGCGCCTCCAGCGCGTCCTCGTCCTCCTCCACGCGCGCCGCCCGCCCGTGCAGGTAGTCGAGCGCCGCCAGCGTCGGCGACGTCCCCCGCGCCAGCGTCCTGCGCCGCGCCTTGCCGCTGCGCTCGTCGAACGCCGCCACGGACTCCGCCACCAGCGCCCGCGACGCCTTCTTGATCCGCGCCGCGTCCTCGCGCGGATCGAGCGCCCCGCCCAGCGCCATCACGTCCGGCGCCGGGCTGATGCACGGCGCCGCGTCCGCGATGACCGTCCCCGCCGGCAGGCCGCGCCACGGCCGCGCCAGCGTCAGCGCCGCGCCGCTGCGGATCGCGTACGGGTCGAACGCCACGCGCACCCGCGCGCCGTCGTACCGCCAGCCCTCCTCGCACGCGAAGACGTAGACGTGCGGGAAGCCGAAGGGCGACATCGTCTGGACCCGCACCATTCCCTGGCGGCGCATCGTCCGCTCCTCCACCACCGGCAGCGCCAGCCGCCACAGCCCCCCCACGAGCGGCCGGCCGTTCGCCCGCGCCCCCGCGTACTCCTCCGCCGGGATCCACTTCTCCCCGTACGTCCGGCTCTCCACCGGCTCCCCGTTCACGAACTCGATCGCCCGGTCCAGCGCCGCCAGGAACTCGTCCAGCATCGGGAAGAGCCCGCGCGGGTCCCGCCGCCCCTCCCGGCAGGCGATCCAGTCCTTCGTCTCCTCCGCCATCTCCCCGCGCTGCCGCCCAAGCTGCCCCTTGCCCTCCAGCTTCACGCTGAGCGCCGTCCACAGCCGGTCGAAGTAGCCCTCCACCAATTTCTGGTTCGGCTTGCTTTTGGCGCTGACCATGCGCACCCCGGCGGCCTCCAGGAAGTCCAGCACCCGTCCCCCCTGCCACGGCCCGCCCTCCAGCACCACCTCCCGCGGCGCGTAGCCCGCGCCCTGCCACACCCCGTGCATCGCCCGCACCGCGTCCCCGGCGGAATACGCGTCGTTCCCCCGCGCCACGTAGCTGTAGCCCACCACGAAGTCCGTCGCGCAATCGACGCACGCCAGCAGCTGGTACCGCCCCAGCCGCACCCCGTAGCGCCTGGAGCACGCGTCCCCGCCCCGCGTCCACGGCACGAGCACCCCCACGTTCACGCTCCCGTCGTCCCACACGTGCTTCTCCCCCGGCAGCAGCCGCCGCGAGCCGTCCTCCGCCATCCGCAGCCAGCCCGGCGTGAAGATCCCGTCGTTGCGCCCGGAGTCCGGGTCCCGGTACCGCGCCACCTCCGCCGGCGCCGCCCGCATCGCCCGCGCCACCCCCGTCGGAAGCTGGTGCTTCGAGGCCCGTTCCCTCAAAATTTCCGCGCACAGTTCCGGCGCCAGCGCCCCCCGCTTCGCCAGCGACCGCGCCGCCATCGTCATCGACCCCGCGTTCCTCCCCCGGTTGCTCCTCAGGTAGGCGCTCCGCAGCTTCGCCGCGTCCTCCTCCGAGACCTCCACCGCCGGCGGCCGCCCGCTCCTCGGCAGGTCCGCCAGCCCCTCCAGCCCCGCCTCCTCCAGCCGGGCGCGCCAGCGTTTGTACCATGCCACCGAGACGCCCGCCTCCGCGCAGGCGAACTGCATCGACGAACCGCCCTCCAGGGCGCGCCCGACCTCGTTCAGCTTCCGTCTTCGCTCCTTCGCCGTCATGGCGTCCTCCTCCGCGGCCGCGTCCCCGCTCACTTCCGCCCGCCCCCGCCCTGCGGGCACAGGCGCTCCAGCACCTCGCGGACGTCGTCCGGCGCGTCGTAGAGCACCTCGTGCATGAAGTCCAGGATCGTCCCGCGCTGCTCCATCGGCACCGCCCGCCAGTTCTCGAAGACGGTGCGCAGGCTCGTCAGCGCCCGCATCGCCAGCCCCGCGTGGTCCGTCGCGCCCCGCGGCTTGTCCTCGGTGGCCACCTTGCCGCCGAGCCCCGCCGTCCACCGCGCGATCGGCGTCCGCCCCGCGCGCACCCGCGCCTCCATCGCGCCGAGCGCGTCGAGCTCCTCGTCCGACGCCGGCCGGAGCTGCCAGCGCCCCTTCGCGTCCTTGTACGGCACCGCCTGCTCCCGCCGGCACTTCAGCAGCAGGATCCCCGCCGAAACGTCCTGCTTCCGGCAGCGCAGGCGCTCCCGGATCGCCTCGACTGTAAAACTGGTTCCGTGGGAACTAGTTTTCCGGCCGCGGCCTCCGGATCGTCCTGATTCGAACTCCTCCGCCGCCGCCAGCACCTCGTTCCGGTAGAGCTCCAGGTAGCGCAGCACGCGCCCGCCCGACGACACGCGCCGGCGGCACATGTTCACGTTCATGATGATCTTCGCGTAGTCCTTCGGGTCCGCCTCCACCACGTTGCAGAGCAGCGTTTCCCGCCCCGCCGCCTCTCGCGCCGTTTGCAGCTCCCGCCGGATCGCCGCCGCCTCCAGCCCCAGCGCGTCCAGCCGCGCCTTCGCGCCCTCGATGCCGGCCATCAGCCCCGCCGCGCGTCGGATCGCCCTCCCCTCCGCTACCATGGCAGCTCGTCCCTCCCCTCGGCGTCCCCGTGGCATTGTCCCGACCCCGCCGCCTCCTCGTGGCGCGGTGCCGACATTGCCGCCTTCTCGTGGCGCGGTGCCGACTCCGCCGCCTCGTGGCATTGTCCCGACCCCGCCGCCTTCTCTTCGTGGCACTGTCCCGACCCCGCCGCCTCGCGGCGCGGCCACGGCACGACAACGCCCATGTTCAGGCTCGCATCATCCCACGCGAACGGCTCGCCCGCCTTCTCCTCGTGGCATGGTGCCGACTTTTCGGCGTATGGCTTCCCGCAGAACGGGCAGTGCGTCATCAGGATGCAGCACTGGACCGCTCCGGAATCCGGGTCGATTGGCTCCGTTGGGTGCGAATGGCGCGTCTCTTCGACGCCGTCCACGATCCTGACATAGACGTCCCGCTCGCTCAGCCGAAGCCCCTTTGGCGCGAGGAGCGCGTTGATGTCGTCCCAGCACGTGCACTCCGCCTTCTCCTCGTGGCACGGTGCCGACCCCGCCGCCTTCTCCCCGTGGCACGGCGCCGACTTTGACGCCTCTCCGGGGAAGCGTTCGACGACCATTTCCAGCATCTTCCTGCACCAGGCGATCTCCCGGTCCTTCTCTTCGCAATCGGCCTTGAGCCGCTCGTTCTCCTTGCGCAGCCGCTCGTTCGCGTCCAAAAGCGCGGCGCCGACCTTTCGTTCCCGTTCGTTCATGTCTGCCTTTCCTGTTGTGTTTGTCGTCGTGTCCTTGCCCGTGTTGATGCGGGAAAGCTCCTTGTCGAGCCGCGCCTCGGCCTCCGCGCCGAAGTTCCGCCTGCCAGCCCTCACGAAGTCGATCATCTGCCTGGAGACGCCGAGGATTTCCGCGATGTTCTTCCACGTCCGCCCCGTTTCCGCCTTGAAGAGCGCGAGCTTGTCCGCCGCCGTCATGGCCGCCCTCCCGTAAGCTGCTCGTAGCGTTCCATCAGGCTCCGGCTTTCGCGGCGTCCGGTCAGCACCATCCAGAGGTGCGGGCGGCTCACGCCAAGCTGCTCGGCGTGCTTCCCGATGCCGGGAAAATTGACCACACGGCGCCGTGCTGGTTTTACCTTCTTCTTTTTCGCGTTCATTTTTGGTAAACTCTTGGTAGTTGCGTGAAACAATGCGAACTATAATAAACCAAAGTAAACCAGTCAAGCACTAAAATGAAAAACGGTGAATCTTTTTTCGATCGACTAGAACGGCTGCGAGGCAAACGGACAAAAGCCGGATTTTCTAGAGAAATCGGCGTTTCCCCTCCTTTGTATCAAAAATGGGCTTCTGGTTCTATTCCCGGAGGGGATAAACTAAACTCAATATCCAAGGCAACCGGTAAATCGGTGGAATGGTTGTTGACAGGAAAAGAATCCTTAGAATCTGATCCGTTCTATGGCAAAGAAAACGTATCAAAGAACTTTTCCGACGCCTACGACGAGATGCTTTCGCATCCCGAGGGAAGGCGGATGATCGGCTGGTTCGCCTCCGCCATGTCCGAGGCGTCCGCCGCGCTGAGGATCCATGCCGAGGGGGACTCGCGGGAGGCGAAGGCGCACGCCTACGAAGCCCAGCGCATCTTCTCCCGCATCTTCTCCCTGGCGTTCGAGCAGCCCAAATAGAAGCCAGCGTCCGCACACTGCCACAAGAGGAAGGAGAAAGACATGGCCGGAATCTTTTCAAACATGCCGAAGGAAGACGCAATGCTGCTCGCGGGGCTCGCGTGCTTTCTCTTCGTCCTGCTCGTGATCGGCGTGGCGCACGGCGTCGCGTCGAAAGTCGCCGCCGCGAAGCGCAGGAGGCTCGACAAGGAACGCAGGGTCGCCGCGCACAGGCGGTTCCAGGCGATGGTCGAAGCCGCCGAAAGGGCCGGCGGGCTGGATCCGGTCGCGTCGCCGATCCTGCTTCGCAAGGGAGAGTCGGCGTACTGGGCGGAGCCCTCGAACCTCTACGAGACGCGGGCGGTGAGGCGGGCGGCGGGCGGCGGCGTGAGCGTGAGCGTCGGCCGCGGCGTCGTCCTGCATTCGGGAGGCGGGCAGTCGCGCTCGACGCAGGAGTGGCAGCACATCGCCAGCGGAACGCTCGTGGTCACCGACAAGCGGATCGTCTTCGATGGCGCCGGGACGGACCGCGTGGTCCGGCTGGACAAGCTCCTGTCGGTCGATGGAAGCGCGTTTGAAATCGAGGTCAGCGCGGAAAGCAGGCAGAAGAGCATGGTCTTCACCAGCGCGAACGGATTCTACGTCGAGTGGCTGGTAAGGCAGTTGACCTTGAACGCATAGGGCACACTGCCACGAACTGAAGGAGAAAGACATGGCACGGAAAAAGGACTCGGGCTGCGGAACGCTGCTCTTCATCGGAATCGTCGCCGGGGTTGCAATGGGCGGCCTGCCTCAAGTCGCCTTGGGCGTGTTCCTGGTCGGCGGCGTGCTCCTGATCTTCGCCAAGCCGCCGAAGTGCGGCGTTTGCGGCCAGCGCACCGGCGGCAAGACGGGCGTGGTCAGGATCGGCCGCCGGAAGGTGCGGGCCTGCGCGAACTGCGTCCGCAACGTCCAGGCGAAGATCTCCCGCGCCGCCGTCCGCAACCTCGACGTCTAGCGCCACCGTCCCCACCCCGCCACGCGCTAATCCCCAGCCCCCGCGCCCCCAATCCCCACCCCGCCCCGTCCCGAATTCGCAATTCGTAATTCGTAATTCGTAATTCGTAATTCGTAATTCCCAATTCCCGACCGCGCCCCCGTCCCCACCCCGCCACGCGCCGCCCCCAATCTCCAATTTCAAATTTCAAATTTCAAATCCCAAATCACAAATCCCAAATCACAAATCCCAAAGGAACAGGCCATGAACGACAACGACAAGGACAAGGGCGTCCGCAAGGACGTGAAGGAGGGCGGCGTCGTCCGCCTCGCCAACAGCCAGGGCGCGCAAGGGCGCTCGGACAAGATCGTCGCGGTGACGCTGCGCGCCTCGATCGCGCAGCCGCCGAACCCGCCGCCGAAGCGGAAATAGCGCTGGACGCGCGGGGCGGCTCCGCTGTACAATCGCCGCATGAACAAGAACGAAGTCACCGCCGAGCTCTACCGGCAGCAGTTCGCCGTGGAAGTGTCGAAACGCTACCACGCCCACCGCATCGACTCCATCCGGCTGTGGGCCTGCGCGCTCCAGGGCGTGGAGCTCGTGGCGAGCACCTCCGCGCTCGTCTCCACGTTCGCGTGGAGCGTCACGGTCACGCGCGGCCTCATCCTGGTCGCCGGCCTCTCCGCCGGCCTCGCCCTCGTGAAGAGGCTCGCCGACGCCGAAGCGCGCCACCACGAGAAGAAGGCCGCCTTCGGCGAACTCTCCAAGCGGTTCCCGGCCGACCTCTCGACCGGCACGGAGGCGCTGCTGGAGGAAGTGCTCCGCGAACGCCGCGAAATCGAGAAGGACGACACGGCGGGCTTCCAGTGCCTCGACGTCGCCTGCCACAACGAGGAGTGCTTCGCGCGCGGGCTCCACGGCGACATGCAGCCCCTGACGTGGGCGCAGCGCAACCTCGGCGCGATCCTCCCGCTGCGCTACCGCCCCCGCCCCGCCGCGAAGCCCGACGCCTAGCGCCACCGTCCCCACCCCGCCACGCGGCCCCGCCGCGCAACCAAGGCCCCGGCCCCGCGCCGGGGCCTTTTCGTTTCCGCGCCCGGCCCCCCGACCGCACAAGCCGCACGGGCGCGGGAAGCGGAGGCGGCGGATGGGGTAAAGTGCATGGCGACGCGGGGCGCTGCCCACCCCGCGCGGGGCGCCCGGAGCCCCGGCGCGCGCGCTGCCTGTTGCGCCGCGCCAAACCGCACCCCTGCGGCGGACCGGGTTTCCACCCAGCCCGAACGGAGAAGCCAACGCCCATGAAACACCTGAAAACCATCGTCGCCATTTCAGCCGCCGCCGTCCTGCTCGGCGGCTGCGCCTCCATCCTCGACCGAATCGGCGAGGAGGACATCGCCCGCCTCGACGAGCTCGCCTGGAAATGGGTCGAGCGCCTCGAAGAGAAGTACGGCCGCCAGGACGAGCCCGCGCCCGAAGCCCCGGAGGCGCCGCAGGCCGAGGCGCCGTCCGCCGGGACGCCCGCCGACCCCGCGCCGACGGCCCCGGACGCGCCCGCCGCCGCCGCCCTCGACCAGGCGGAGTTCGCCGCGCTCCAGTGGAGGTACGGCGGCTTCGACGGCAGCCGGGCGCGGCTCGACAGCCCGCGCCTCTCGAACCTGCGCGCCGACGGCTCCAGGCTCTGGTACAAATGGGACGTCGGGCTGTCCGGGTGGGGACTCGGCCACGGCGACGCCGGCGCCGTCTGCGCCGTCTTCTTCCTCAAGGACGACGGCGCCTGGGTCGGCGGCAAGTTCGACTGGGTCTCGACTTCCCGCTCCGACCGGGAGCTCAAGCACGTCGAGTCGTACAGCAACTGGCCCTCGTCCGGCATCCGGCTGCCCTGGCGCGGCAAGGTCGCGTTCGTCGTCGTCAGCGCCGACGGCAGGAGGCGCTCCAACGTCCTCGTCGCGGAGGGCGGCAAATGAAGATCAGCTTCTCCGCGCTGGCGCTCCAGACGATCCGGGAGATGCTCAAGGCCGACCGGGCGAACGTCTACGTCCTGGAGCGCGACGTCCCGTTCGTCGTCGACGCCCGGCTGCCGCGCTACGACGGCCCGCGCCTAGCGTTCGACCCCGACGCGCTCGCCGCCTCCGGCAGGACGGCCGGCACGCTCAAGGCCTTCGGCCGGCGCGACTCGGCGGGCCGCGTGGTCTGCGACGGCGCGACCCTCGCGCCGGATTGGCCCCGGGGCGTCCGTCCCGCGTCGGGCGTGCACGACGCGTTCTACCTCGAAATCGAGGCGGTCGCCGAGGCGTGGAAAAACGAACCCTTCGACCCCGGCCCCAACTTCCGGCGCGACTGGATCGCGCGGATCGGATCGCGCGGCTCCGGGAACTGGACGAAGGCCGACGTGCGCCAGCTCGCGGACGCGCTGCTGGGCGGCACGATCAAGGCGGCCGGCGGGCGGCGGTGGATCCAGCGGCTCTACTACACCGCCGTGCGGCTGTGGGGCGGCGTCGCCCACCGCGCCGCCCCGCTCGCCGTCGCCGCCGCGTCGCTGTGGATCGCCGGCTGCTCCGGCGGCTGCATGGCGCCCCCGGACATCGTGGAATGGCCCGACGGCCCGCCCGAGCTCGAACGCGTCGAAGGCGGCGACCTCGGCGAGTCGCTGCGCGAGATCGCGAAGGAGGCGTCGCGCAACCCATGAGACCGGACTACGCCAACATCGGGATCGCCCTCGCGAGCATCTTCTTCCTGCTCCAGGTCCTCTCGCTCATCCTCTCGATATGGCAGCGGCTGAGCAGGCATCCGCCGATCGACCAGACGCTCCAGCACTACGTGCGAAGGGACGAGTTCGAGAAGTTCCGCGACGCCAACGACCGGGTGCATTCTGAGCTGTTCGACCTGCAGCGCAAGTCGACGGACAAGGTCGCGGACGAAATCAAGGGCCTGCGCGAATCGCTCTCGCAGTGGCAGCTCAGCACGGCGAAGCTGCTCGGCAACATCGAGGGCCGCACCAGGGCCCTGGAACTGAAAAAGGAAAGCAAGGAGACGAAATGAACGTCAAGGAGAACCAGACCAGGCTCCGCAGAATCGTGCTCGCCTTCGTGGCCGAGCGCTACCCCGCGGCCTACACCGCGGACGCCATCCGCCAGCGGGTCAACCAGTCCGGCATGCTCGACGCCCCGGCGACCACCCCCGAGGTGCTCGACGCGCTGCGCACGCTCGCGTCGGACCGGTTCCACTGGGCCGACCTGATGGTCGACGAGGACGGCGTGCAGCACTGGGGCGCGACCCCGGCCGGCGTGCGGCACTGGACCCTCACCGGCTCGCTCTACGTGGGGGGCTGACCGCCGTGGAACCGGAAACCCGCGCCTACAGGTCCAAGATCGGCCGACTGCCCTGGGCGCTGCGCAACGAGCTCTGCGAACGCATGCGCGACGGCGCCACCGGCGCCGCCCTCGTCGCATGGATCAACGCCGAGCCCGAGGCCAGGCGCGCGCTGGCGGCCCTCGGGGCGGCCCCGATCAACGAGCAGAACATCACCGACTGGCGGCGCACGGGCTACGCCGCCTGGCTCGCCTCGCGCGCGCGCACGCAGCACATTCGAGAGTACGCCGAAACGGCGGCGCACATCGCCGAAGCCGCGGGAGGCGACCCGACGCAAGCCGCCGCCCGCATCCTCGCCGGAAAGATGCTCGACATGCTCGAAGCCGTGGACGAAGAGACCGCAGCGGACTTCGCCCGGGCCGTCGCCCTGCTGCGCAAAGGCGAGCTCGACTCCAAAAAGGTCGAGCTCTCGCGGCGCAAGGCCGACCGCGACGACGAGCTGCTGACGCTCGAGCAGCAGAAGTTCCGCCGCTCGACGGCGGAGATGTTCGTCAAGTGGCACGCCGACCACAAGGCCGTCGCCATCCTCGACGACGCGAGCATGGACAACGACACGAAGACCGAAGCCCTCGGCCGGCTCATGTTCGGAGACCTCTGGTCATGACGGACGCCTCCGCGCAGCTCGACCTCGAGGAGATGCCGACGCCCCAGGAGCCCGTCGTCAAGATGCGGGCCGGGCAGCGCCGCCTCTTCCGCCTGGTCGACCGGTGCCGCATGCTGGCGTTCGTGGCGCGGAGGCAGTACGGAAAGACGACGAGCTTCGCGAACATCGCCGTGAAGAAGATGATGAAGCGGCGGGACCACACCGTCATCTTCGGCAGCGCGAAGCTCAACCTCTCGCGCGAGATCGTCAGGAAGGAGGCGCAGGTGATGGAGCGCGGCATCGCGGAGGCGATGCGCCGCATCGAGGCCGGGCGCTTCGTGGTGGCGGACTCCGAGACGGGGAAGACGCCGGACCGCCTCGGCCACGACGACTTCGCGGAGCTCTTCGAGGCGCAGCGCATGGAGTTCCGCTACTTCCATTCGCGGACGTCCTACAGCCGCACGAAGGTCGTTGCGCTGCGCCCGGACACGGTGGGCGAGACGGGCGACCTCATGGCGGACGAAATCGGCCGCATCAACAACTGGCGCGAAGTCTGGGAGGCGATCGAGCCGATCGTGGCGAGCGACCCCAACTTCCGCCTCCTGCTCTCGACCACGCCGCCGCCGGACGACTCGCACTATTCGTTCGAGCAGCTTGCCCCCCTCCCCGGGACCGTGTTCGAGGTCAACCCCGAAGGCAACGTGTACGAATCCATCCACGGCGTGACGGTGCTGCGCGTCGACGCCCTCGACGCCGACGCCGACGGCGTCCCGGTCTACGACCTCAAGACAGGCAGGCCGATCACGCCGAAGGAACTCCTCGACCAGGCCATCGACAAGGACGCGTGCCGGAGAAACTACTTCTGCCATTTCGTCACCGGAGGGAGCGCCGCGCTCTCGCACCTGGCGATCGCCGAAGCCCAGACGCTGGGCGCCAGGCTCGGCTGCGTCTACGCCGAGGACGATCTTCCCGACGGCTACGAACGCCTCTTCACGGGCGGCCCCGTCGGGATCGGCGGCGACCCGGCCACGACCGAAGGCGAGAAGTCCAACCCCTTCGGCATCTGCGTCACGGAGCGCGTGGACGGGATGTGGGTCGCGCGATTGATTCTCAGCTTCAAGAGCAAGGACCCCCAGCGCCCCAAGGACATCCTCCGCGAGCTCGCGACGACCCTGAAGCCGGAGGCGCTGGCGCTTGACGCCACGTCCGAACGCTACTGGTGCGCCGAGGTCAAGCACGAGCTGGAGCTTCTGACCAACGTGATTCTCGTCGTCAACAGCGAAACGATCGAGCACCTGAACGAGCCCATGCGGATGAAGACCTACCTGGGCAACCTGGCGTGCAACGCCGTCGACGACCGCGCGGCCGCGCTTCCCCCCGCGCGTGAAGTGAAGGAGGACTTCCGCCTGGTCAAGCGCGAGAAAGGCGGCTTCAACAACTCCCTCGACAGCGTGACCGGGCGGCACGGCGACCTGTTCGATGGATTCAAGCTCTCGATTTACGCCCTTGAAACAGGCGGAGCCGCGACGGAGGCGACAGGCGTCTCCGTCTCGCCGTTGCCGCCGGCGCGATCGTCCCTTGGACGCATGAAGATGACGCCCGAAGAAGACGAACTCGACAAAGACGCACCCCCTGCATACCGATGAGGACGACATGGACATGGAACTTAAGATGACGCCCGAAGAAGCGATCACGAACTTCAATGATCGACACGAGATCCCCAGCGACCTTCGAATGCTGACCGGCGAAGGCCTCCTCGAAAAAATCGAAGCGGCTCAAGGCGGCAGCACATACGAACTCTTCGCGACCTATCGCGACCTCATCGCCTCCGACAACCACGTTCAAAGCGAGTTCGGCAAGCGGAAGGGCGCCGTGCTCAAAGACACCATGACCGTCCAGGCGTGGGACGACAAATCGCCGCTGGACAAACAAGCGAAGGAACTCTGCACGGGCCTTCTCGATTCCGAACCGTTCGAGACGGCGTGCGAATGGCTGCTCAATGCCACGCTCTACCCCGTCAGCGTGGTCGAGAAGGTTTTCAAACGCACCCCGACGGGGTTTGGCATCAAGGAGATTCGCCCGGTGCCGTACCGTCTTCTCGACTACCGCGACGGCGTTCTGAAAATCTACGACACTGATCGGGACGGCTCCGTGCTGCCCACGACGCACGATGCGGATCCAAGCCGGTACATCATCCACAGAGGCCACACAATGCCGCTCCCGGACACCTGGGGCGGCCCGATGAGATCGATCCTCTTCTGGTCGCTTCTGCGTTCCAACGACCGCCAATGGTGGGCCGACCTGCTGGAAAGATTCGGCACGCCATTCATGAAGGGCAAATACCGAGATGCGCAAGGCAAGACGGTTCTTGAACGCGCCTTCCGGCTGGCCGTCCGGCTGGGCGGCATCGTGATCCACAAAGACACGGAAGTGGAAATCGTACAAGCCGCTTCGGGGGATTCTTCCAATTCGCACGAGCGATTTCTCGACGTCTGCAACAAGGAGATCAGCAAGCTGATTGTTGGTCAGACGTTGTCGTCGACGGCTGATCCGACCGGGATCGGCGGCGGCGCGTCTGCATTCCAAAGCGAGGTGAGGGATGACATCCGCCAGGCTGACGCTCGAATGCTCTCGAAGACCATCCGCAACCAACTGTTCCAGCAGCTCTGTGCTGCCAATGGACTGGCTGCCCATGCGCCGACGATCACCTTCGGTTCTGAATCGTCGCGCGAAATCAAGCAACTTGTTTCTGGGGTTAAAGACCTCTACGACGCCGGCCTTGAACCCGACGACGAAGGGCTGGCAACCCTTCAAGAGCGAGTGGGCTTTGGGCTCCGCAGACGTGCGCACCCCAGCTCGATGCCCTTCAGCCCATTCAACTTGGCGGCGCTCTCTGCGGACGTGTCGCCGGTTGACAGACTCAGCACGGCGTCGAAAGCGATTGACCAGGCGCTCAAGCGCATCATTCTTGAGTCTCGCAGTTCTGCGGAATGCCTGCGCAACCTCCAGGCGTACCTCGATGAAAACCCCACGTCCGACGCCTCGGAAATCCTCGCCGAGGCGATGGATGCCTACGCCGCCCGTGCGCTACGCTGACCCATTCCAACATTTCTCCGCATACCCTTTCGCCACATCAAGCCCGGCGCCTGACCGTAAACCCCTGATTCGCTAGGCTTTCCAAAGGTTTCTCAAGGCTACCATAGGCTGGTCAAGACTTCTGCGTGGTCTCAGGGGCGTCCTCGGCCAACACTCCTCTCTACGCACTCTTCTCTTCTCCTCTCACTAAAAAAACACAAAAAACACGCGTCTCAATCGGCTTGCCAGAACAGGGCAATGGCGGTAGAATACACGGCATGATACTGATCAAGACCTGCGTCGTCGACGCATCGAACGGCCACGCAGGCGCAGCGAGGATGGATGCATGAAAATTTTAGTGACGGGAGCCGCCGGTTTCATCGGCATGCATTTGACCGAACGACTGATTGCAGGGGGACACGACGTCGTTGGCCTCGACAACTTCAACGACTACTACCAAGTTTCGCTCAAGGAGGCGCGTCACGCGAGACTGACGGCGCTCAAGGGCTACATGGGGCATCGCATCGACCTCTGCGACGCCGACGCGCTCAACCGTCTTTTTGCAGACGAGAAGTTCGACGTGGTCTGCAACCTCGCGGCGCAGGCGGGCGTGCGCTATTCGCTCGAAAACCCCGACGTGTACGTGAAGAGCAACCTCGGAGGGTTCGTCAACATCCTCGAATGCTGCCGACACCATGACGTGCCGCGGCTTGTCTATGCGTCGAGCTCCAGCGTCTATGGCGGCAACGTGAAAATCCCCTTTTCCGAGGACGATCGGGTGGACAACCCCGTCAGCCTCTACGCGGCCACCAAGAAATCCAACGAGCTGATGGCGCACACCTACTCGCACCTCTTCGGGTTGCAGACGATCGGGCTGCGGTTCTTCACGGTTTACGGCCCGTGGGGGCGTCCGGACATGGCGCTCTGGCTCTTCACCGAGGCGATGCTGGCCGGACGGTCGATCAAGGTGTTCAACCACGGCAGGATGCGGCGCGACTTCACCTACATCGACGACATCGTCACCGGCGTCGTGTCGAGCCTCTTCGCGGAAAATCTCGACCGCTGCGAAGTGCTCAACATCGGCAACTGCCGCTCCGAGGAATTGATGCATTTGATCGAGGCGATTGCCAAGGCGCTGGGGGTGGAGCCCAAAATGACGATGCTGCCGATGCAGCCGGGCGACGTGCCCGCCACGTATGCGGACATCACGCGCATCCGCGAGAAGCTCGGCTTCGAGCCGACGACGACGATCGAGACGGGGGTTCCGCGTTTCGTCGAGTGGTACCGTGCATACCACGGCATCTGAGGCGGGGAATCCGGGGATGTCGCTCGACAACATTCGAATCGTGCTGGTCGGTACGCTCTACGGCGGCAATGTCGGCAGCGCCTGCCGGGCGATGTCCAACATGGGAATCCGGCATCTTCGGCTCGTCGCGCCCGACGCCGCGATCGACTGGGCGGAAGCGGAGAAGATGGCCGTGCACGCGGACGACGTGCTCGCCGCGCGCGAAACCTTCGCCACGCTCGACGAGGCCGTCGCCGACTGCATCGCGGCGGTCGGGACGACGGCGCGCCGCGGCCTCTACCGCCAGCACGCGCTGAGCCCGCGCGAAACCGCGGCGGCGGTCGCGCCGCTTGCGGCGACGGGACCGGTGGCGATCGTCTTCGGCCGCGAGGACAGCGGCCTGGACAACGCGGAAGTCGCCTGCTGCACGCATCTGGTGCAAATCCCCACGGCGGAATACTCGTCGCTGAATCTCGCGCAAGCCGTCATGGTCATGGTCTACGAGCTTTTTCTCGTGGCGGGGCAGTACGAGCCCGTGCAGGAGAAGTCGCCCCCGGCGTCGGTGGCGCTGAGGTCGCGCCTCGTGTCGACGTGGCGCGAGTACCTGGGCGAAATCGGGTTCATGGAGCCGGACATGGCCGACCACATGATGGCGGCGTTCAGCCGCATCTTCTCGCGCGGCGCCCTGACCGAGGACGACGTGCGCATCCTCCTCGGCGTCGTCCGCCAGAGCCGGTGGGCGGTGAACCACTCGCCGCGAGACGGCGAGTGATTCAGCGAGAAGTGAGAAGGCTACCCCTTCTTCAAAACCGGCACGATGTCGACGACGTCGACCCACTCGGCGTCGGGGTCTTCCGAAATGACCTGGATCTTTTGCTCGAACTGGTCCCAGAGCGCATCGTATTCGTACATCTCGTAGCTGTGGCCCCAGAAGTAGAAGACGCCCGTGTCGCGGGCGCGTTCGTAGCGATCCCAGAAGTCGCGTGCCATGAAGTGGCAGTTTGGGTTCAGCTTCATCGGCTCGGCGCAGTCGGTGACGTCGTAGGTCTGCACCGTCGTGCGAGCGTACGAAAAGCCGTTCCGGCGAAGCAAGTCGATGGTTTCGGGCGTGTGGGCGCCGCAGGGCCAGGCGAAGCCGGTGCAGTCGCGCTGGACGATGTCCTCGAGGTAGTGGCGGGCGTCGAGCGCGGACTTGATCCATTCGTCGTCCGCAACCGTGCCGGCCACCTCGTGGCGCCAGCCGTGGGAGGCGACCTGGAAACCGCTGTAGATTTCAGCGATGTCCTTCTGGGAGAGCTTGCCGGAGAGGAATCCGTTGTGTCCCCATCCCCGATGGTTGCGGCCGGCCCAGCGGTTCGCGCCGCGCGTCTCGCCCATCAGGCCGGGGTTGAGGTTGAAGGTGGCTTTGGCGCCGTAGCGGCGCAGGAGTTCGGTCAGACGGATGTCGTTCACGACGCCATCGTCCCAGCATTGTGCGATTTTCATAGGAGGGAGCCGCTTCGCGGCAGGGGTTGGGTTTAGTCCGAAGTTCCAGCGGCTTTTTCACGGGAAAATCTTTGCAAAGGCCTGATGGAGAAGGATTTATGCCCCCCAAGGCGCAGCATTTTCGTTCCAATGTGCCCATGTAAACGAAATTATTTAAA
>JBMNOD010000016.1:0-53007 GCA_050942875.1 Kiritimatiellia bacterium | reverse complement strand
CCTCGATTCTGCTCGTTGTTGCGCTGTGCGCACGGGCGACCGCTGGGCAACCACTCCAACCGGCGATTGAAAACCCTCTGTCCGTTGAAACGCTCACCGAGGCTGTTGCGTTGTACGAACAAGGCGTCCGCGACACGGTGTCGTTTGAGAAGGCGCTTGTAAATTCCACGAGCATTATCGAATCGGCGACGGCCAAGGCTTTTCTGGCATACTGTTTGTTTGACGTCATTGCGGCAAACGATTCTGAAGCGTTGCCCAAACGTACACTCAAAAATTGGATTGACGAACGGATGCGAAACGTCTAGTATATCGTGCATTCCTTTCTTACGGGGGATTAGCTCAGTTTGGTTAGAGCACTTGCTTGACATGCAAGGGGTCACTGGTTCGAGTCCAGTATCTCCCACCATCGAGGCCGTGTATTGCTACAGGCCAAACCCCCGCCGCGTTTCATCCTTTCCGCGGCGAGGGTTTTTTTGGCAGTCGATTCTTATTGACTTCCCCTCCCCTTTTTTGATACGTTTCACGCATTCGATCTCATTCCGGGGTGTAGCGCAGCTTGGTAGCGCGTTTGGTTCGGGACCAAAAGGTCAAGAGTTCAAATCTCTTCACCCCGACCATCTTCACGAGACGTCGTTCGGCAACCCGCCGACCGACGTTCTTTTTTGTTTGCTCTGCCCCGAACCTTTCAAGCAAGCTCAGCCAGCCGTCCCCGCCACCCAAACCCGCTGCGCCTTGGGGGCACGGACATTCCTGTCCGTGGTCGTCCACGGGGTGGAAAACCCGTGTCCCTTCCCCTTTCCCACCGCTATGATCTTGAATGCAGAATTCCAGATTACAGTGGCGTGGCAGAGTGTTGACGCCGCCCGTGACGAGCAAATGGACAGCCGGCACGTTGCCGTCCAACAATAAAAAGACCGCATGCCGAGGCATGCGGTCTTGGTGTGGACAAGCTTTGCGAGAAGCCTACTTCTTCGCAGGCGCAGCCTTCGTGGCGGCGGCCTTCTTTGTTGGTGCAGCTTTTTTCGCAGGAGCGGCCTTCGTGGCGGCCTTCTTCGCCGATGCGGCCTTCGCAGGAGCGGCCTTCGTGGCGGCGGCCTTCGTGGCGGCGGCCTTCGTGGCAGGGGCAGCCTTTTTCACGGCGGCCTTCTTCGCCGATGCGGCCTTTGTTGCGCAAGCGGCTTTCTTCGCGGACGCGGCTTTCGCGGCGCAAGGAGCCTTCTTCGCACAAGTGGCCTTCTTCACGGGCTCAGCCTTTGCGGCAGGGGCGGCCTTCGTTGCGCAAGCGGCTTTCTTTGCGGGCGCGGCTTTCGCGGCGCAAGGGGCCTTCTTTGCAGGCGCGGCCTTTTTCTCGGGAGCGGCCTTCGTGGCAGGGGCAGCCTTTTTCACGGCGGCCTTTTTCGCGACAGCTTTCTTTGCTGCAGGCATGGGATTTCTCCTTTTTACGGACGGATGTGTCCTTGTTTCTAGCAGTACTGTCTCCAACGTAGAGACGCGTGTGCTGCTGTTTCGAGCTATATACGACAAATGGAGAAGTTATGCAAGAAAAAATGCTGGTTTTCACCGGAGAAAAAAGAAATCCGTCGTCTGCGCCTTCGCCACGGTTTCAAACAGCGTGACTCTTATTTCGTAATTCGTAGTTTTTCCACCCCCTTGCTTGAGCCTTTTTGCCGCTCTTGCTACAATGTCTCCCGTTTAGATCCTCTACCCCCCCCTTACTTTCCGTTTCTTTTCCCCATGCGCTTTTTTCTCGTTTTCCTGCTCCTTTACGCCACAATCGCCCCCGCCGCCGGCGCCTCGACGCTCGTTTCCATCGTCCGGGGCGAAACCGCCCTCGTGTCGCCGAACGACAAAGCATACGCCACCAACCGCGCCCGGGGCATCGGGCGCGATCTCGACGAAGCCGGCGTCGCCTCCACCACATACTCCGACAAGGAACTGCCCGCCGCCCTGGCCGCACCGTGCCGGGTGGCGCATCTGATCTGCTTGGAAGCGCCTTCCGCCGACCAGCTCGCGCAAATCGACGCATTCCTCAAACGCGGGGGCAAACTGGTCGTACACTATTCGCCCTCCGCCGCGCTCGCCAAGCGCATGGGACTCGGCGCCCCCAAGCCCGAAAACCCGCCCGCCACCCCCTGGACCGGCTTCGCCTTCGGCGACGCGCGACCGCTTCATGCGCCGCTGCGCGTCGATACGGCAACACGACGCGTGCTGACGCCTGCCTCGCAGACAAAAGGCGTGCGCGTCCTCGCCTGGTGGACCACACCCTCAGGCCAAAAAGGTCCCGCCGCCGTCTATGAGGCGCCGCAGGGCTACTGGATGAGCGCCATGCTCGGCGGCGATGGCAACGCCGAGCTGCGACGGCGCTTTCTGGCCGCAATCACAGCCAAACTCCACCCCGAAGTCTGGCGTCATGCCGCCAAACGACTCGATCGCGAGGTGTGGGGCATCGTGGGGGCCACCACCTTCGAAGAGGCCGCGGCGGGGCTTCGGCGCACGGTCATCCCCGCGCGTCGGGAGCGCCTTGAAGACAACCTCGCCACACTCCAACACCTTGAAACGCAAAAACGTCGCGACTTCAAACGCGGCCTATTCGGCGCCGGCATCGGCAAACTCTGGGACATGCGCGAACCCATCGCCTGCGCCTACGCAGCCGCCCACCCGCTCCAATGGGGATCCGGCATCGTCGCCGCATGGGATCCCAGCGGCGTCGGGATCCATCCAGGCGACTGGACGGGCACAGCCGCCATGCTGGAACGCAGCGGCATCACCGATTTGTACGTCATGGCCAAAGCGCCCGCCTTCACCACCGGCAAAGGCGCCTCGCCAGCCTCGGGCCCCGCCTTCGAAGCGACCGTGCGCGAGCTTGCGGCGGCGGCGCAGGCCGGCAAGCGCCTCGGCGTGCGCATCCACGCCTGGATCCCCGCAATGAACCTCCAATTCATGACCGACGCGCAAACGAGCGCGTTTGTCAAGGAAGGGCGCGCGTTGCTGAACGCATCCGGAAAATCCGTGGTCTGGGCGGCGCCCGGCCATGCGCGCAACCGCGAACAACTCGCCACCTACGCCGCGGCGCTCGTCGCACGCACGGGCGTGGACGGCGTCCATCTCGACTACATCCGCTTCCCGCACGAGCAGTCCTCGATGGGCGCACCGGACCGGGCGATCTTCGAAAAATGGCTTGGCGCCAAGGTCAAGCGATGGCCGGCGGACGTCGATTTCAACGGCCCGTTCCGTTCGCAATACTACGCCTGGCGCGCCACGCAGGTGGAAGACGCCGTCGACGCCGTCTCAAAAGCCGTGCGACGCGCACGCCCCGGCACCGTGCTCTCGGCGGCGGTCTATGGCAAGCACCCCTCGTGCAGGAATGCGGTGGGGCAA
The DNA here is from genome assembly GCA_050942875.1 of Kiritimatiellia bacterium. Taxonomy (GTDB): domain Bacteria; phylum Verrucomicrobiota; class Kiritimatiellia; order RFP12; family UBA3636; genus JAAZAI01. The sequence goes on along the minus strand of JBMNOD010000016.1, from coordinate 49,629 downwards.
GACTGGCCGCGCTGGGTGAAACTCGGACTCGTCGACCACGTCGCCCCCATGAACTACACCGCCGACCTCGGCGCCTTCGAAAAACTCCTTCGCGACCAGATCGAAAAAGCGCCGCGCCAGCGGATCGTCGCCGGCATTGGCGTCACGTCCTTCGAGGCGAATCTCAACCCCGTCCAAGTCCTCCGCCAGATGGAGACGGCATCCAAGCTCGGCGTCAAGGGCGTCGCCTTCTACAGCCTGAACCCGCCCCTCCTCAAACCCCTGCGACTCGCCCGTTGACAAAGAAGCCCAATGCCCTTAAACTTAGTCCATCGTTCCTAACCTTTCACATCCAACAGTTCAAACACGAGGAAGAAAATGAAGACAATCCGCATTGGCATGGTCGGCTACAAATTCATGGGCAAAGCGCATAGCAACGCCTGGCAACGTCTGGGAATGTTCTTCGACTCCGGCGCCAAAATCGAGCTCAAGGCGCTCTGCGGCCGTGACGCCGACTGGGTGAAAGAATCAGCGGAAACCTTCGGCTTCGGCGACGTCGAAACCGACTGGGAGAAACTCGTCCGCCGCGACGACGTGGATGTCATCGACATCACCGCGCCCAGCAACGTCCACAAACCGATCGCCATCGCGGCGGCCCAGAACGGCAAGCACGTCTTCTGCGAAAAGCCCCTGGCCTTGACGGTCGGCGACGCCCGGGAAATCCTCGACGCCGTCACCCGGGCCGACGTCAAGCACCAAGTCGGCTTCAACTACCGCTTCGCCCCCGCCATTCAGCTGGCCAAGCAGCTCATCGACTCCGGGAAGCTCGGCACGATCTACCACTTCCGCGCCAAATACCTCCAGGACTGGATCCTCGACCCCTCCTTCCCCCTTGTCTGGCGTCTCGACAAGTCCGTCGCCGGCTCCGGCTCCCACGGCGATCTCGGGGCGCACCTCATCGACCTCGCGCATTTCCTCGTCGGCGACATGAAGCGCGTGATCGGCATGAGCAGGACCTTCGTGGACAAGCGCCCCGAAGTGGGCGTCATGCAGGGCCTCACGGCGGAATCGTCCAAGACCGCGGTGCTGAAGCCGGTCACCGTGGACGACGCCACGCTGTTTCTGACTGAATTCGACAACGGCGCGCTGGGATCCTTCGAAGCGACGCGGTTCGCCGCCGGGCACAAGAACGACATGTCCTTCGAAGTCAACGGCAGCAAGGGCAGCGCGCGATTCGAGTTCGAACGCATGAACGAACTGCAATACCACGACGCGACGGACAATCCCGAGACCAGCGGCTTCAAGACCATCCAGGTCACGGAAGGCTTCCATCCGTACATGAAGGCCTGGTGGCCCGTCGGCCATGTCATCGGCTATGAACAGACCTTCGTGCATGAATTCCACGAGTTCGTCCAAGCCATCGTAAACGACGGCCCCACCGCGCCAGACTTCTCGGATGGCGTCCGCTGCTGCCAGGTGCTCGACGCCGTGGACCGCTCCATCGCCGACGCCCGCTGGATCAACGTGGCCGATGTCTAGAAAGGGGTGAGAACAGCGCAGAGAGGCGTGGCGTTCAAATGACGAATCACAAAATCGGATCCCTGGCCCCTGCAATCGCCCGTCGCCGGGCGGCTCTGTCCGCCCGGCGACGAGACGACTGCTTTTATCATTGACTTTCCAAGGCGTTTTTGGTTAGATTTCACACATCTCCCGGGCAATTAGCTCAGTTTGGTTAGAGCATTACCTTCACACGGTAGGGGTCACTGGTTCGAGTCCAGTATTGCCCACCACCCCTTTTCAGGCCAGCCCCCATTCGCCCACGTCATCGGCGTGGGCGTCTTTGTCAGAGCAGGCGTCGCTCGCCCCTTCATAAGCGAGGCAGACGCCTCGCGCTCCCAAGGCGCTCCACCACAAGCTACACACCCTGGCCGCCAACACCTGTTTTGGGGGCCTGTCCCCCAAAACCTCCTCGCGAAAGCAGCCCTTCGGAAACTGTTAAGAACCTTCGGAAACTGTTAAGAAAATGAAAACCCAATCCGGCGCAGCCGCCACAGCCGCCACCCAGGCGCTTTCCGGCGCAGCCTGCGCCAATGGAATAAAACACGGACAGAGAGGGATTGATTTTGAATTTGGCATCAAGAATGCCTCCATGTTTCATGGAAAATCAAGGAACCATGTCACGATTCTGACACGCACCCGCGACTGGCCGATCGCGACATACCACTTTTCAAATCGCTCAATATTTGATATTCTTTCTGCACATGAGCAATGACAAGGCACTGAACTTCCACTACGCAGTGGAGAACACCGAGATCATCGTGGCCCCCTCCGGCCACCTTGAGACGTTCGGCAACACCCTTGTCAACTACACGCTCGTCTGCGAATCGATGGACTCCATCTCGCAAACCAAGGTGCGGACAGGCCGCATGATGCTGCTCCGGCCCCAGATCATCACGCCGTCGGCCTACTCGCAAATGCTGCTTGAAGGCTTCGGGGAAGAAGCCCGCCGCTACATCGAATGGCTCGAGGAAAACGACCGCGACGTCCACATCCTCCGCTACGGCTACACGCTCAAGCAGGAAGCCTTCTCCGAGGAAACCATCACCGCGCCGGTCCGAGAAGTCCTCGAACGCGTCAAGCGCGACGCCGAAGCCAAAAAAGACCCCTTCCAGGCGATCGTGCTCGGCGTCGATTCCCCGTGGGACGTGTGCCTCGTCAAGCTGTTCTGGACGATGGTGCGCCGCTCGGCCCGCAAGAACATCCTCGAAATGGCGCAGCAGCACCTTTTCGAAAAGAAGGACGGCCTCCCCTACGCCGTCCACAAGGAGATCGAAGACGCCTTCGCCGCGGCGGGAAAGGACGCCTCCCTCATCAAGCCGCTCGGCGCCTTGCTGAAGAAGCACAACGTCTTCGACGTCTACGAGGAGCGCTTCTTCCAGCTGATCGACCGCTAGCGCGACAGCCCCGCCCCGCCCTTTTTTATATCCCGCCCAGGAAAGCCAACGACAATGAAAATGACCATCACCGAAAAAATCATCGCCCGGGCCGCCGGACTCGACCACGTCAAACCCGGCGACAACGTCTGGACGAAAGTCGACATCCTCCTCACCCACGACGTCTGCGGCCCCGGCACGGTCGGCATCTTCCACCGCGAATTCGGCGCCGACGCCAAGGTCTTCGACCGCGAGGGCGTCGTCGTCATCCCCGACCACTACATCTTCACCCAGGACGAAAAGGCCCGCCGCAACGTGGACATCATGCGCGCGTTCGCGAAGGAGCAGGCCCTCCCCCACTTCTACGACCCCGGCACGCCCTCCTACTGCGGCGTCTGCCACCTCGGCCTGCCCCAGAAGGGCCACGTCCGCCCCGGCGAAATCATCATCGGCACCGACTCCCACACGTGCAGCCACGGCGCGCTCGGCGCCTTCGCCACCGGCGTCGGCAACACGGACGCCGGCTTCGTCATGGGCGCCGGCAAGATCCTCCTCAAGGTCCCCGAGACGATCCGCTTCGTCCTCGACGGCCGCAAGCCCGACTACGTCTCCGCCAAGGACATGATCCTGCGCATCATCGGCGACATCGGCGTGGACGGCGCCACGTACTGCGCCATGGAGTTCACCGGCGACGCCATCGCCGCCCTCTCCATCGACGAGCGCATCACCATCTGCAACATGGCCATCGAAGCCGGCGGCAAGAACGGCATCATCGCCCCCGACGAGAAGACCTTCGAGTTCGTGCGCTCGCGCGCCTCGAAGCCCTTCACCCCCGTCTACGGCGACCCCGACGCCCCGGTCCTCAAGACCTTCACGTACGACGTCTCGACCTTCGAGCCCTGCGTCGCCCGCCCCCACAGCCCCAGCAACTACGCCGCCGCGCGCGCCGTGTCCGACGTCAAGATCGACCGCGCCTACATCGGCTCCTGCACCGGCGGCAAGCTCGACGACTTCCTCATGGCCGCGCGCATCCTCAAAGGGCGCAAGGTCGCCACCGAGACGTGCCTCGTGCCCGCCACCGTCGAAATCGCCGAGCAACTGATGACCACCCGGATCGACGGCGAGTCGCTCGTCGAAATCTTCGCCAACGCCGGCTGCGCGTCCATCGCGCCGCCGTCCTGCGCCGCCTGCCTCGGCGGCCCGATCGACACGTTCGGCCGCTCCAAGGGCAACGACGTCGTCATCTCCACGACAAACCGCAACTTCATCGGCCGCATGGGGTCGAAGGACGCGCAGATCTACCTCGCGTCGCCGCTCACCGCCGCCGCCTCCGCCGTCACCGGCCGCATCACGGATCCCCGCGACCTCGAATAAGGAAAAGCCATGCCAAAGTCAAACAACAAGTTCACAGCCAAAGTCTACGTCGTCGGCGACAACATCGACACCGATCAAATCATCCCGGCCCACTACCTCAACCTCGTCCCGACCATCCCGGAGGAGTACGTCAAGCTCGGCTCCCACGCCATGGCCGGCCTCCCCGAAACCTGCCCGCCGTTCATCGACGACGCCACCGGCCGCACCCCCTACGCGATCATGATCGCCGGCGCGAACTTCGGCTGCGGCTCCTCCCGCGAACACGCCCCCGTCGCCATCGGCGCCTCCGGCTGCAAGGCCGTCGTCGCCCAGTCCTACGCCCGCATCTTCTTCCGCAACTGCGTCGCCACCGGCGAAGTCTACCCCGTCGAATCCGCCGCCAACCTCGCCGGCGAATTCAAGACCGGCGACGAAGCCGAGCTCGACGTCGACGGCGGCACGATCACCCGCCTCTCCGACGGCAAGGCCTTCCCGCTCAAGCCCCTCGGCGCCGTCGCCCCCGTCGTCGCCGCCGGCGGCATGTTCGGCTACGCCCGCCAAGAAGGCATGATCAAGAAATAAGCACCCTCTCCAGCGCCATCCCGCGCGACGCTTTCACTAACACATAATCGCCGGGCTTGAGCAGGGTCTTGAGCAACTCGCGCGCGTCGGCGGCATCGGGCGCCGTCTCGATGCGCGCCGCCGCCATCCCCGCCCGCCGCGCTTCCGCGGCCATCCAGCGGCAGGACATCGCCCCCACCGCCACCAGCACGTCGATGCCGGACGCCGCCACCTGCGCCCCCACGGCCCGGTGCTTCGCCTCGGCCTGGTCGCCCAGCTCGAACATGTCGCCCAGGACGGCCACCTTGCGGCCGCCCGCCGCATCCATCGCCGCAAACGTCTCGATCGACTTGGCCATGCTGATCGGATTGGCGTTGTACGCATCGTTGATCCACACAATCCCGTCGCGCGACGACACCTCCCAGCGCATCGGCGCGGCAGGCGCCGCCGCCAGCCGCGAGGCGATCGCCGGCCACGACACGCCGAACTGACGCGCCACGGCAATCGCCTGCAGCGCGTTCACAATCTGGTGGACGCCCGGACGCCCCATGGAAATCGCCTGCGTCTCGCCGCTGGCGCGCTCGACAACGGTGAAGACGCCCTCGGCGGGATCAAACGCCGCCGCGCGGTAGTCCGCCTCGCCCTGGAGCGAGACCGTCACCACGCGGCAGCGGGGCTTCGCGCGAAGAAAAGGAAAATGCGGCGAATCGGCGTCGAGCACCGCAAAGCCGTCCTTCGGAACGGCCAGGAGCAGCTCGGCCTTTTCTGCGGCAATCGCCTCCTCGCTCCCGAAATGCTCGATGTGGACCGGCCCCACATTCGTGAGCACCGCGCAATCGGGGCGCATCAACGCCGCCAGCGGCGCAATCTCGCCGGGGTGGTTCGTCCCCGCCTCGAAGACGCCGAAGCGGCTGTTCCGCGGCATCGCCAGCAAGCTTTTGGGCAGCCCGAGCGAATTGTTCCAATTGCCCACCGTCTTCGCCGTCGGCCCCAACGCGCCGAGCAAATGCGCCGCCAGATCCTTCACCGTCGTCTTGCCCGCGCTCCCGGTGACGCCCACGACCGTGGGATTCACCGCCGCGCGCCAGCCGGCGCCAAGCGCCGTCAGCGCCGCCGTCGTGCTTGGGACGACAAGCGCCGGAACGTCGTCGGGCACACCGGCCCCCGGCTCCACCATCACCGCGCCCGCGCCGGCGGCCATCGCCTGGCGGACAAAGGCGTGCCCGTCGAACACCTCGCCCTTGATGGCGATGTAGAGCGCGCCGGGCGCCATCTGCCGCGTGTCGGTCGAAATGCAGGTGAACGTGGCGGGGTGTCCACCCCGCCACACGCCGCCAGTCCACGCAAGCGCCTCGTCGGCGGAAAACGCGGTCGAATCCGCCGAATCAATTTCAGGCATGGCGGCGGTCTCGGGCGAAACGCTTCATCAACTCGACAAAGCGCGGGAAGGCGACGTCCGGGGACGCAAGTTCAGGGCACCACTTGCGCTCCCATTCCAGCGTGTACCAGCCCGTGTAGCCGGAATCCTCGAGGATGTCGAAGAAACGCATCAACGGCAAATCGCCGTCGCCGGGCAGAACAAGCTGGAACTTGGGCGCCTGCCCCTCGGCAACTTCAGCCGGATTTTCGAGCAGGGAGTCCTTCCAATGCGTGTAGCGAACAAAGGGGCCGATGCGCCGCCACGTGTCATCAGGATCCTCTCCGGCATGACGACAGGGATGATGGATGTCCCACAGCACGTTGACGCCGGCGGGGAACCCAGCCGTCTCAAGCGCGGCATGCAGCCAGTTCGTGTCAACCCAGTCGTCATGCGTCTCAACAAGCACCTCGACGCCGGCGCCAGACGCGATGCGCCCCGCCTCGACAAGAAATTCGCCCGCGACAGGCAACGCCTCCGAAAAGCCGACACCGCCGAGACCGCCGCCGAAAACGCGGACATAGGGCGCCCCCAGGGCTGCGGCCATCTCGACATAGTGCGCCACCTCATCGAGGTGTCGGGCGCGGTCCTCCGGTTTGGCGTACATGCGGGCGCTGCTGCTCAAGCAGGGAACCACCAGACCGGCGTCTTCAAACCGACGACGCGTCTCTGCGGCGCCCGAACGGAATTCAGGACATTTCCAGAGATCCAATTCGCTCAGGTACCCCCGGAAATCAACGCCGGCGTAGCCGTGCTGTTTCGCTTTTGCAATGATTTCAGTCAAGTCCCATTCGTGACAACCGAGGGTCGTGAAGGCAAGTTTCATTTGAATCTCCTTTAGCATGCAAACCAGATTAAGACGAGAAGCACAGCCAGCAATACCACAGGGCGAGAGCTCCGAAACCGGGCGGTCTGAGGTTCGGGATTGTCCTCGGGCCTCTCGATGTTGCCGGCGGAAACGTAGGTGAAGAGCTTCCCGGGCGAATCGCCGTCGCGATACGTGGGATCCCGCCGACGCGTGCCGTAGCGTCGATGAAGATTCTCCTCGATCTGCGGGAGCAGACAGGCTGCAGGCGAGGCGCTGCCGCGACGTTTCTTCTTGCCAAACATGACGTTCTCCAAATCGAATCCAGAATGTGCGTCTCCAATATGGGCCATTCTACCACAAAACGACGGTCGATGCCTAGACTTATCACCGGATCGTCGCCATCGAAAAATCAAAGTTGACGCCGCGTGCGCAATATGGCATAGTAAAACGAGTTTTTTCATTCGGTGGGTTACCCAAGTGGCCAACGGGGGCAGACTGTAAATCTGCTGGCGATGCCTTCCAACGTTCGAATCGTTGACCCACCACCATTTTTTTAAAACTGTGCAGACGCATTCAGACATCAGAAGCAAACGCGAGCGCTACGAGGACGAATACTGGATGCGCATGGCGCTTGACGAAGCAAAGCGGGGCGAAGGCGGCACGCGCCCGAATCCGCCCGTCGGTTGCGTCATCGTCAAAAACGGTGTTCCGATCGTCAGCGCGTACCATGCCTTCGCAGGCGGAGCGCATGCCGAAGCCGCCGCAATCGAAGCGGCCGCAGGTTGGGATTTGAGTGACGCCACGCTCTACGTCACACTTGAGCCGTGCAGTACGCAAGGGCGCACGCCGCCTTGCACCAGGGCCATTCTCCGTTCGGGAATCCAGCGCGTCGTTGCCGCATGCGAAGATCCGAATCCGATTCATGCGGGACGCGGCTTCAACGAACTCTGGGAAGCCAGAGTCGATGTCGTCACCGGTGTCTGCCGCGCCGAAGCACAGACGATGCTGGCCCCGTTCTTCAAGCTTGTCAGCCAGTCCCGACCCTATGTGACGCTGAAAATGGCGCAATCCTTGGACGGCGGGATCGCCGATCACGCCGGACAGTCGAAGTGGATCACGGGCCCGGCATCGCGCGACCAGGTCAAGGCACTGCGCCGCAAGTCCGACATCGTCCTCGTCGGCGCCGGCACAGTCATCGCCGACAATCCGTCGCTGTTGCGCGACGAAGAGCCAATGGACGGCGGGCTGCCGGGAATGCGCGGCGTTGTGGACGCGTCCGGATCCGTCTCCCTCGATGCGAAAATCTTTACGGACGGGCACGCCGGCCAGACGATCTACTTCACAACGGAAGCCTGTTCATCGGAGCGTTGCCGGCAAATCAGCGAAACCGGCGCGCATGTTGTCATATTGCCCTTTGATCCCGCATCCGGGAACGCGAAAGAAGGCGCGACAAGACCCGCCTGCCTGAACACGTTGCTCGACTTCCTCGGCGAGGAAGGCTATCTGCGCGTATTGTGCGAAAGCGGCGCCAAACTCGCCTCGTCGTTTGTCAAGGGCGATCTGGTCGATGAACTGCTGCTCTTTGTTGCGCCAATCGTCCTGGGACACGATTCGCTCCGGGCGTTCGGGGCGCATCCCTTCAACCTCATGACGGCACCGCGGTACCGGATCGAGTCAACCACCCGATGCGGAGACGACCTGCTCGTTCGGGCGTTGCGCAACTTTGGCGCTTGACGATGTTCACCGGGCTCGTACAGAAAAAAGGCGCCTTCGTCAAGCTGGCCGGCGACACCGGTGCGGCCGTACTGGAAATTGCCTGCGAACCGTGGGACGACGATCCGCTGATCAAAGGCGAAAGCGTCGCCGTTCAAGGCGCGTGCCTGACCGTCGTGGGCATTTCGTCCAATGGTTTCTCCGTGGACGTCCTGAAAGAGACCCTTGATTGCACAAACCTGGGCCGTTTGCGCCGGGGCGATCCCGTGAACCTGGAGCGGGCGCTGCGCCTGACGGATCGTCTGGGCGGCCATGTCGTTTCCGGCCATATTGACGGCACCGGTGAAATCCTTGCAATCACCCGGCAAGGGCGCGACCATCTCGTGCGCATCCGCTGCCGCCCCGAAGAAGCGCGCTACATCGTGCGCAAAGGCTCCATCGCGGTCGACGGCATCAGCCTGACCGTCAGCGCCGTCCCGGCGGCCGATGCATTTGAAGTGTGCATCATCCCCACCACCTGGCAGGAAACCTCGCTCGGCGCGCGCTCGGTCGGCGACATCGTCAACCTGGAGACGGACATCCTCGCCCGCTACCTCGAGAAGCTCGCCGCCAGCGAGCAGGCAACCGGATCAAGCCTTACGCTCGACAAGCTGCTCGCGGCGGGGTTCTAGCGCTGCGAGTCAACCGGGTTGACTCGCAGCGCAGGGTTCAGGGTGTCAGGGTTCAGACACCCTATTACAGCCCTCACGGGCACACAAACGTTTGCGCACATTCGGCGCCCTGTCCCACCTATCACTCAGGCTGAATAAAGACACTTAACGGCATGATCTTGGCAACCCGCCAGCCAGTAGCCGGCGCGTTGCGCTGGCTACTGGCTGGCGGGAGGCAATTGCCCGACAAACTTCATGCAAACACCACGGTAAAGTGTGAAATCAGCGTTTCGCGACTGGTCGTAAGGAGTAATCACTTTTTTCTTTTGTAATAATCCTTAACCCCATCTTCATAGCCACGCGCAAAAGCCGCATGGGGGCTTTTGTGACGCTGTTCTTTCGCTTGGCTCTCGTCCAACCTGTCAAGAACCTCTCCAATGTCAAGGCGCTCTTCTAAATTTTGTCCTCGCCGAAACCCCTCCTTGATCGTAGGGAAGTTCAGCCATAATGTCCTGGATTTTTGAATGCCCTTTTTCACATGCCATGATCTGTTCCTCCAAGTTACAAACTTCGGATCCCTAATCTAAAACCTTGTTTTGCACTTCACTCCGAAACCAGTTTCAGCATCCAATTAACCCATCCGCTCACAGTTGATGCTCGACGGTAATACGTGCTGTCAGACTCGATTTTATAGAGTTGTGATTGTTTCATAATTTGAACAATAGTGTCTCTACTCGGCATCTCCCCGTGCTCGCAACAAAGCAGGAAAACCTTGTGGAAAACACGATGCTGAAGGATGCACTTGCAAAAAGCAAGCTGACGATTCTTGTAGTTAAGCTTCAGTACGCACCGCCCCTGCCTGCTTAAGCGATACGCAGGAGTCCTGTCGATTTTCATCTTCTCTACCAGCCCTAGATATCGAGCCGCATCCGTATAATAATTCGTCTGACGAACGTCAAAAGCATATCCATCCGTAATGTTGTCACGATCAAGCTCCTGAGATTCAAGGAGTTCACAGACATTAACCACTCGTTCAAAGGAATCGGCCTGAGGGAACGGAATTTTTGGCTCGTCCACTGGCGAAGTGTCCGCAGCCAGTCTCTGTAATTCGGGCAGCGTTATAGACATGTCCTCTTCGATTGAATAGCGGGCGTGCTTAATCAAAACGAGCGAATTGTACTCGTCTGTACTTTGGAATTCGTATTCATAGAGGTTATAGACTCCATTTGAATAAACAAAGAATACCGGGCGAACCTTCTTTGTCACCCGCTCTTGCCACGTCCGATATGGATAGTAAAGCTGACGGATGATGAAGTCGTCCGACAAGTCCCTTTTTGCCTCTATCAAGGCTAGCGAATCAATCCCCTCAAACGCAGCATCGATTTCGATCTGGGCATTATCAACGCGAATGGAAGAAACACCACCTCGCCTCAAGTTGTGTATCCCGAAATCGAAAACGCCAGAACCCATGCGCCCCGACACGGTGGCGTCGAGCTGTTCCTCTCCGAGAAAATGCGAAAAGATCCCAGACGCCAAAGCGCAGTTTACCGCTATTGTCTCACTAGTCACAGCGCGGGCGTTCAGGCTCTGAAGATGCTCCGGCAATGCCACCTGTTGGATTGGGTCGCTAAGCGCAACAAGCGGCTGATAGGCCGTGAATTGGGATATGATATAATCGCCACGCGAGATGGGCAGAATAGAGAGATCGTTTTCCGAGAACACGCGAGGTCGGTTGATTTCGTGATCGAATTTGGTCATCAGCCGCGGCTCTCGAAATTCCTTGATTTTCGAAGCTGAAATGGTAAATTCTCCGTCAGTGTCAATCTTTTGGAGAATGTCATATTTTTCAAACAGATCGTTCCAAGATTTGTCGTTTTTGGTTTCAAATTGCCTACACATAGTTCCTCACAACCACTTCTCTAACCGCCCCCCGCCCCGACGCATTCGAGTTGACCGCTCGCTGTGCCATGACGATGGAGATGTCATATTTTTTATTGCCATACTGCTCCTTGATGAAATCGGTTTCCGAATTCGATAGCATAAAATTAACTCCCCTTCGATCCAAGTCATCACAGCACTCGCGAAGACGAATTTGATCTTCACGTGAGAACCCGCCCGCTGCATAACCTGTGAAGTTCGCCGAATTCGATACGGGATCATAGGGCGGATCCAGGTAAACGAAAGCTCCACGAGGAATTTCTGACAGCACATCGGCATAGTCGCGATTTGAAAACTGTACTTCAGCCGACTGAAAATAGTTGCTTACCGCTTTCAGCGTGGGGGCGTTTACAATGTTTGGGTTTTTATAGTACCCGAAGGGCGTATTAAATTCTCCTGCATTGTTGACCCGGAAAAGACCGTTGTAACAAGTCTTGTTGAGATAGATTAAGCGCGCCGCTTTTTTCAGATTGCTTAATCGAGCATACTTTTCTTTGTCGCGATCCCAATCCCGTACTGCGTAGAAGTGATCGGCGTCATTCGGATGCTTGGCCAGCTCTTCAATGAGTTCTTCCACTTGATCGCGAACCACCTCATACATGTTGATCAGATCTTCGTTCACATCGTTAACTATAGCTCGTTTGGGCTGCAAATCAAACAGCATGGCGCCTCCGCCCAAAAACGGCTCGCAGTAGACTTTAAACCGCGTTCCTGGAAGAAGCGGTCTCAAACGATCCAAGAGCTGTCGTTTCCCACCGACCCATTTTACAATCGGCATAACCAAACGATTTCTTTTCATCCTTGTTCTCCGTTGACGATGTGGGCCTCTTTCTACCCTAACTTGCCTAACTTGCTAAGTCAAAGTGAAGGAGATCCGTGGCAACCATATCGATGTGGCGCCCGTCGTCTGGGTTCATGCAACCTTGACGGCTAAGCCTCTTCTCTAATTACACTGGTCAATAATTACACTGGTCAATCACTGCAGAACGAATAGACTGCCCCGAGCCTTGGTTCTAAAGGATTCAGTTCGCGAACTGCGCGTCGAAGGCGATGGCGCTGCGCTCGAAGTCGATCTTGCGGACGAACGCGGCGGCTTCCTTCGCGCCATGGAGGCGATCCATGCGGGAGTCCTCCCATTCGACCGAAAGCGGGCCCGTGTAGTTGATGTCGTTGAGCGCAACGATGATGCGCTCGAAGTCGATGTCGCCATGGCCCGGCGAACGGAAGTCCCAGAACCGGCGCGGATCGGCAAACTCGGTGTGGCCGCCGAAGACGCCGACCGTGCCGTCGCCCTTGCCCCACCAGGCGTCCTTGATGTGGACGTGGAAGATCCGATCCTTGAACAGGTAGAGGAACTTGACGTAGTCGACGCCCTGGTAGCCAAAGTGCGAGGGGTCGTAGTTGAACCCGAACGCGGGATGGTTGTCGACGGCCTCCAGCGCGCGCTGGGCGGAGGCGATGTCGAAGGCGATCTCCGTGGGATGCACCTCAAGGGCGAACTTGACGCCGTTTTCCGCGAAGGCGTCGAGAATCGGAAGCATCGTCTTCGCGAATTGCTTGAAGCCCTTCTCGATCATCCCGGGAAGCATGGGCGGGAACGAGTACAGCAGGTGCCAGATGGGCGAACCGGTGAAGGACGTCACGACCTTCACGCCGAAGTTGGCGGCGGCCTTGGCGGCGGCGATTTGATGCTTGGCGGCCCATTTGGCCATGCCCTTGTAGTCGTCCTTGTACTTGGCGGGCGCAAACGGCGCATGGCGCTCGTCGAGGCGGTCGCAGGTGAGCTGACCCGACATGTGGTTGGAGATGGCGAAGCAGTCGAGGCCATGGTCGGCGAGGAAGGCGCGCTTGTCTTCGCAATACGCCTTGCTCTTGACGGCCTTGTCGATGTCGAAATGATCGCCCCAGGTGGCCAATTCGAGACCATCGTAGCCGAATGACTTCATCATCGGGGCGAGCTCCGCCAAAGGAAGATCCGCCCACTGTCCAGTAAAAATCGTAACCTTACGTGCCATCTTGCGCTCCTTGAATTTAAGTCCTGGCCATGAGCGAATGCTCCGGCTCTCTGAATGCGGTTTAGTATAACCGCCAGCCAGCAAAAGCGCAAGCAGGAAGGATTCAACACGCGTCAACAAGCTTGTTGCCAAGAACGGGGTGTGGTAGAATGACGACGCTTTTCAATTGAAGAGCATTGCCCAAACAATCCAAACGGACGTCGCCTCCAAGCCTCCAATTTCAAATTTCAAATCCTGAATCTCAACAAAGGCCATCCCATGTCATCCCAACCGCTGATCGCTGACGATTTCATGCTGCAAAACGACGCCGCGAAGACGCTCTACCACGAGTACGCGGCCGCGATGCCGATCATCGACTACCATTGCCACCTCCCGCCCGCCCAAATCGCCGAGGACGCCCGCTGGGACAACCTCGCCCAGATCTGGCTCGGCGGCGACCACTACAAATGGCGCCTGATGCGCGCCAACGGCGTCGAGGAGCGCTTCATCACGGGCGACGCGCCGGATCGCGAGAAGTTCCAGAAGTTCGCGGAAGCCGTGCCGTACATGCTGCGCAACCCCATGTACCACTGGTGCCACCTCGAGCTGGCCCGCTACTTCGGCATCGACGACATCCTCCTCTCCGGCGACACCGCGCAGGAAATCTGGGATCGCGCCGCCGAACGCATGAAAGAGCCGGACTTCTCCGCACGCGGGCTCATGAAGGCAAGCAAGGTCAAGGTCGTCTGCACCACCGACGACCCGGTCGATTCGCTCGAGCACCACGCCGCCATCTCGGCGGACTCCTCGTTCGACGTCCAGGTGCGCCCCACCTGGCGACCCGACAAAGGCCTGGCCATCGAAGGCGGCGCGGCGTGGAACGCCTGGATCGACCGCCTCGAAGCGGCGGCAAACGTCTCGATCTCGACCTTCGACGACTTTGTCCTCGCCCTCAAGAAGCGCCACAACTTCTTCGGCGCCCACGGCTGCCGCCTCTCGGACTACGGACTCGGCGCCGTCGTCGCCGAGCCCTGCGGCGAAGCGGACGCCAAACGCATCTTCGCCAAGGTGCGCGGCGGCGCAACGGCCACGCCCGAAGAAGCCGTCCAGTTCAAGTCGCACATGCTGCTCGTCTGCGGCGCAATGGACGCAGAAAGCGACTGGACATGGCAGATCCACTACAATGCCCTGCGCAACAACAACAGCCGCCTCTTCAAGGCGCTCGGCCCCGACATCGGCTGCGACAGCGTTGGCGACTGGCCCTCGGCCGTGGCGCTCGGACGGCTCTTCGACGGGCTCGACCGCGAAGACAAGCTGCCGCGCACGATCGTCTACACCCTCAACCCGTCCGACAACGAGGTCGTCGCCTCGATGATCGGCAACTTCCAGCGCGCGCCCATGCCCGGCAAGATGCAGTTCGGCAGCGGCTGGTGGTTCAACGACCAGCAGGACGGCATGGAGCGGCAGATGGAAGCCCTCTCGCAGACGGGCCTGCTGAGCCGCTTCGTCGGCATGCTCACCGACAGCCGGTCCTTCCTCAGCTACACGCGCCACGAATACTTCCGGCGCATCCTCTGCAACCTGCTGGGCGCCGACATCGAGGAAGGACGCATTCCACGCGACTTTGCGCTCGTCGGCGCCATGGTCCAGGACATCTGCTACAACAATGCCGAGCGCTACTTCGGATTCTAAATCCAACGACGGCCTCCCATTGAAACCCTCGGGAGGCTCGGCATGCACCCGCATCAGGAAAAGAAAGGCGAACCCCATCAACGCAAAACAAACATTGGATAAAATCGTGGGCGTCCTCGAGGACCGCAAGGCCGAGAACATCGTGACGATCGACGTGAGAGGACGGTCGTCCCTCACCGATGCGATCGTCATCGCCTCCTGCACCTCCACGCCCCATCTCAAGGCCGTTGCCGGCCGAATCTCCCGCGAGATCAAAAAGGAAGGCGGGACGCCCATCCGCATGTCCGGCGACGCCGAGAGCGCCTGGATCGTCATCGACCTCTTCGACGTCTTCGTGCATCTCTTCCTTCCCGAAGCTCGCGAATACTACGATCTCGAATCGCTGTGGCGCAAAAAAGCATGAACACCCGGCCCAAGTTCCGGCACCGTCTCGAATATGAAGCGGTCCGGGGACTGGGCGCATCGCTGGTGGCGCTCCCCTATCGATGCGCCTTGGGCGTCGCATGGGGCGTCGCGAGAATCGCGCATGCCATCGCTTCAGAACGACGGCGCGAGGCCGCCCGGCGCGTGCGCCTCGTCTTCGGCGAATCGCTCCGCCCACGAGATGTCCGGCGGATCTGCTGGCTGTCCTTCCGCAACACGGTCTTCAACGCCGTCGAGATGCTCCGCATCCGCAAGTTCACACGCGAGGCGATGGTGGAAATGATCCCCGACATGCCCGCCGTCATAGATTCCTTGCGCGCGCTCAAGACGCAAACCGACGGCCGCGGACTCGTGATTGCACTCCCGCACATGGGCAACTGGGACCTCGCAGGCTCCTGCTGCCACCTCTGTGGCGTGCCGATCTTCAGCGTCGCCGGACGCCAACGCAATCCGCTGATGAACGACCTGCTCAACCGCCTGCGCGCGGGCCACGGCATGGACATCCTCGAACGAGGCGGCGGTGCGCTGCGCCAAATTCTCGAACGGATTCGCGCCGGCCAGACCTTCGCCATCCTCCCCGACACGCGCGCCCCCACCCCCGATCTGCTGGTCCCGTTTCTCGGCGGCGCCGCCAATCTCGCGCGCGGCATGGCCTCCTTCGCCTACGCAACCAACGTCCCCGTCGTGCCGCTCATCATGCGTCGGCGCGGCTGGCGACACTTCACCCTGACACTCCACGACCCGATCTGGCCCGACAAAACCGCCCCCAAGGCCGACGAACTCGAACGCATCACCCGCGCCGTCGCCACCATCGTCGACGCCGCCATCCACGAAACCCCCGAACAATGGTTCTGGTACAACCGCCGCTGGGTGCTGGATCCCGTGAATTAGCGGCTAGCGGCTAGCGGCTAGATCCGTCTAATCCGTCCAATTTCAAGTTTCAAGGAGTCAAATGAACTACAAAATCAAGGACATCGCGCTGGCCGACTGGGGCCGCAAGGAAATCGAAATGGCCGAGCATGAAATGCCCGGCCTCATGGCCACGCGCGCCAAGTACGGCGCCGAAAAGCCGCTCGCCGGCGCCCGCATCACCGGCAGCCTCCACATGACCATCCAGACCGCCGTGCTCATCGAGACCCTCCAGGCCCTCGGCGCCCGCGTCCGCTGGGCCTCCTGCAACATCCTCTCCACGCAGGACCACGCCGCCGCCGCCATCGCCGCCGCCGGCACCCCCGTCTTCGCCTGGAAAGGCGAAACGCTCCGCGAATACTGGGATCTCAACCTCGAAGCCCTCACCTGGCCCGATGCCGACGGCCCCGACCTCATCGTCGACGACGGCGGCGACGCCACCTTGATCGTCCACCTCGGCTACGAAGCCGAAGAGAACCCCGCCGTCCTCGACAAGCCCGTCGAAAGCGAGGAGGAGAAAACCCTCCGCCAGGTCGTCCGCGAGCGCATCGAGAGCCGCCCCGGCTTCTTCCACAGGCTCGTCGCCGGCTGGAAAGGCGTCTCCGAAGAGACGACCACCGGCGTCCACCGCCTCTACCAGCGCGCCGAAAGGAAAAAGCTCCTCGTGCCCGCGATCAACGTCAACGACTCCGTCACGAAATCGAAGTTCGACAACATCTACGGCTGCCGCGAATCGCTTGTCGACGGCATCAAGCGCGCGACCGACGTCATGGTCGCCGGCAAGATCGCCTTCGTCTGCGGCTACGGCGACGTCGGCAAAGGCAGCGCCGAAATCCTCAAGAACCACCGCGCCCAGGTCTGGGTGTCGGAGATCGACCCGATCTGCGCCCTCCAGGCCTGCATGGCCGGATACAAGGTCGCCACCGTCGAAGACGCCCTGCCCCACGCGCAAATCTACGTCACCACCACCGGCAACTGCGACATCATCACCGCCGAGCACATGGCGAAGATGCGCGACCAGGCGATCGTCTGCAACATCGGCCACTTCGACAACGAAATCCAGGTCGCCAGGCTCAAGGCCATGCCGGGCGTAACCCACGTCAACATCAAGCCGCAAGTGGACCGGTACATCTTCCCCGACGGCCATTGCATCTACCTGCTCGCCGAAGGCCGCCTCGTCAACCTCGGCTGCGCCACGGGGCATCCCAGCTTCGTGATGTCCTGCTCCTTCACCAACCAGGTGCTCGCCCAGATGGATCTCTGGCGCGGCGGGCGAAAGCCCGGCGTCTATGTCATCGACAAGAAGCTCGACGAAGAAGTCGCCCGCCTCCACCTCCCCGCGCTCGGCGCCAAGCTCACCCGCCTCACGGAGAAGCAAGCCGCCTACATCGGCGTCCCCCCCGACGGCCCCTTCAAGCCCGACGCCTACCGGTACTAGTTGAGGCATCAAAGGGGTTTCCGTGCGAGAAACGTTCCGCTTTCGTTCCATTCTTCTTGCCTTGCTTCCCGTCGGGATGTTTTGCTGTCTGTCATGTGATTCCAGGCAGCCTGGCATCCAGCCGGATGATTTAAGCGGACTTTGGATCATAGAGTCGAACGACATTCCAATTGTCTCAAGTTTGGGATATTCGATGTACACGAACCAGCTTGATCACATGTTGCTTCTCAATGAAGATGGTTCGTGTGCCTACCGGGGGTTTGACGAATATTCCATTCCGGCGCTGTGGGGCAATACGGAACACGTTCTCCACAATGGTTTTTTGCAGGAGGGGTCGGACCTCTGGCCCAAGGGAGTTCCCGGAACGGAATCGTGGTATTTGTTTGGCACAGCCCCTTTTGTATTTGAGGGGCCGTTTCAATCGACAAACGAATGTTCCAATCCTGCCGGGAACTTCTACAAGAACAAATGGGTCTCCTGGGAGGTTGTCAACAGAAGGATGTTCTCCCCTGGCATGAAGGAAGCGGAGACCTTGCTCTCAGCCAAGTGCCGGGTTCATGTTGTGCTTTCAAATACCGGGGAACCCGCCGGCAACTTCTCCGGAACCCTCTCCTTTCATCTTGGCTCCGATGGACAAGGGGCGTTCTTGTGGCTCCCGACTTGCTCGCAAATCGATGGTTACGGCGAGCAGGCAGTCAAGTTCAGGAAGGCGAACCTCGGCCCCCGCCCCGCCGCCACCGGCGAACAGCCCCCGCCCCGGTGACCTCCAGCGTTTCAGCGTCTTGTTCGCCCGTCATAAGAGCCGTGTCGCTGGAGACCGCGGCTTGACGTCTTCCCACTGGCGACTCAATCGGGCAGGCGACAGGACTGTTCGAGGCTGGGCGACAAGCGTTCCGAGACCAGCTCCCGCGACTGACCGATTGCCATTGCGATGCGTTTATCCGTTGCAATGAAACGTCTCGGTGGACTACAATGCTTGCGTGAAGGAGATGAACATGAAGACAATCCTGCCGCTGTTTCTCTGCGTCGTTTGCGCGAACATTGTTCGAGCGCGGACATCCGTGACGAACAGTCAACCGGCCGGCCAGATGGGCGGCCTCTGCGCCGTCGTCGCCGCACGGACGTGCGGGATTCCCATGAGCCACCGCGGAAGTCCGCAACCCTACAGCAGCGTGTTGAAGGACGATCCGGGCGGATGGCACCACCATGCGCTCGTGTGGAACGATGAAGGCTTGAAGGACGTCAAGACGCTCGACGGCGAAGTCGCGACATTCGCCGTGCTGGTCGACGGAGAAAAGTACTCGTCGAGGAATTTCGAAGGCAAGCCGGGAAGCTTCCGGAAAATGGCCGAAGGCCCCGTCTTGTTCTGTCTTTCGCCGCCCAATTCCCCGGACTATCGCGTCGTTCCCTTTTCGATCGACGAACTGAAAATCTGGAACGTCGACAAGACGACGTTCGAGATCATGCCCTGAACCGGATCGTTTCAACATGATGAACGACGTGCTGCGCCAAAAGCTTCGCGACCTCCCCGACAAGCCGGGCTGCTACCTGATGCGGAACCGGGCCGGGAAGATCATCTACGTCGGCAAGGCCGTCTCGCTGCGCAAGCGCGTCCAGAGCTACTTCCGCCGCTCGACCCTCCGCAAGGCGCCCCCCAAGCTGCGCAGCCTCATCAACAGCGTCGAAGACCTCGACGTCATCGTCGTGCGCAACGAGGCCGAGGCCCTGCTCACCGAAGGGCAGCTCATCAAGGACTACAAGCCGCGGTTCAACGTCGTCTTCCGCGACGACAAGCGCTACCTGGCCGTCCGCGCCGAGCGCCACCTCGCCCTGCCGCGCTTCGCCGAATGCCGCATCATCCGCGACGACGGAGACGAGTACTTCGGCCCCTACCCCTCCTCGGGCGTCGTCCGCACCGTCAAGGGCTTCGCCGAGCGTCGTTTCGGCATCCGCCAATGCACCGTGGCCGAGCCCGATGCCGACACGCACAAGCACTGCCACAACGACCGCATCGCGCACTGCTCCGCACCGTGCATCGGCGCCATCTCCCCGGAGGACTACCGCGCGCGCTTCGAAGAAGCCTGCGCCTTCCTCCGCAACGGCGACCCCGCCATCGTCGAGGAAATCCGAGAGGCCATGGCGGCGGCGGCGGCGGACCTCGACTTCGAGCGCGCCGCCAAGCTCCGCGACACCATCGCCGCCATCGACGACCTGGCGAAACAACGCGCCCGCGTCGTCTCGCCGCCGCACATCCCCAAGCTCGACGCCGTCGAAGGCTGCGAAGCGCTCGCCGCCGCCCTCGACCTGCCCACCACGCCACAAGTCATCGAGGGCTTCGACATCTCCCACATCAGCGGCACCCTCACCGTCGCCTCCATGGTCGTCAGCGTCGATGGCGTCCCCACGCCGCAACGCTACCGCCGCTTCCGCATCCGAAGCGTCGAAGGCGTTGACGACCCTGCGAGCATCGCCGAGGTCGTCCACCGGCGCTATGCGCGTTCGCTGGCCGAGGACACGCCCCTGCCCGACCTCGTCATGGTGGACGGCGGCATCACGCAGCTCCGCGCCGCCCGCGCCGCCCTCGCCATGCTCGGTCTTGAGCACATCCCCTCCGTCGGCCTTGCAGAACAATTCGAGGAAATCGTCGTCGACCGCCCCGGCATGGAGTCCATCCTGCTCGAACGCGGCAATCCCGCGCTCAACGTGCTGGTGCGCCTGCGCGACGAAGCGCACCGCTTCGCCATCACCTACAACCGCAACCTCCGCCGCAAACGCATCCGCGAATCCGTCCTCGACGAAATCGAGGGCGTCGGCGAAACGCGCAAGACCCTCCTGCTGAAGCAGTTTGGCTCCATCCGACGCCTCGCCGCCGCCCCCGTCGAAGCGATTGCCGCCGTCGGCGGCATCGGCGAGGCGCTCGCGCATGCCATTAAAGCCGCCGCGCTGCGAACAAGCCCGCCAAGTCAATGAATTGACTTGAAAGTGTTCCCTACGCGGAATGCCCTTGCCCTTGCAGGCGCAAACGTTTGCACGGACGAGTGGCGGCTCTCGACAGGCAGGGAAACGGCATCATCACCCCCCCCTGTTCATGTCGCACATTCGAATATGTGACATGAACAGGGGCGCGATGTCACCCCCTTTCAAGGCTCGGCTTCCAAGGATGGCGAATGGCGGGGGCCCGGACTAGAGCGACTTGAGAAATAGTATAGCCGCACGATTTGAACTAGGATTCGGCGTTTGGAGCTGGAGGATAGAATGTGGACACGGATTTTCTTAAACCGCTCTAGTTGCCCGAAGCCAAGGCAGCCCGAAGGGCGGCGGCGCGAGACGTCGGGACGACGAGATAGCGAACGTCAGGCCCAGGCGTCCAATCCGATTCCATCTTGACGACGTTTCCGCGGGTGTCATACAGCGTCGCGCCGACACGGTCCAGCCCGGCAGGCAACTTCACGAAGCCTTCGCCTGAGTCCCAGAGCACGAAGACCGTTTCCTGTCCGTCCGCAAAGACACGGCAAATCGCCGTGCCCGGCAGCTCGACAGGCGGAGCGGGCCTCTTGCCCGCCAGCCGCGTCGTCATGGCGACGTAGAGGCCATAGGCGGGCTTCGGCGAGCCGTCCGGATGCAGGATGCCATAGCTCTGCTCGTGATCGGTCTCGCGGTTGGCGCCGTCGCGGAAAAGAAACCAGAAATACGTCTCGACAGAGGGATTGGAGAGGGCGAAAACGTGTCCCTGCACCGCATAGGCTCCTTGGTCAGGCTCCGAAACGGATCGCCGTGAACCGGGAGCCGTCGACCACCCCTGCTCGGTCAGCCAGGCGCGCTTTCCGGCGTCGCCCTTGGCGGACATCCGCTCGAAGAGCGTGGCGGTCAGCGATTCGTAACGACCGTCGATCGGAGACTTGGGATCGCAATAGGCATGCCAGGCGACTCGGTCGAAGGCACGGCCGGCGCCATGCGTGTAGAGCGCGTCGAGATAGTCCCACTGCAACCAATGGTTCATGCCGACGAGCAACCCGGCCGTCATGACGACGCAGTCTGGATCGGCACGCTTCGCCGCCGCATACGCGGCCTTGAGCAAGGCGGCGTATTCGGCGGGATCGGGCTTTGGCGGCCAGAAGACGGGGCTGTCCGGCTCGTTCCAAATCTCCCAATGGCGGACGCGCCCCCGATAGCGGGAGACGACGCGCTCGACAAAGGCCGCATACGCTTCCACATCGCGTGGCGGCGACGCATGCTTGCCAGGATCTCGACGCGCCCAGCCTGCACTGTAGGCGATCAGGCCGAGCACGCCAAGCCCTTCCTCGCGGGCGATCGTGACGGCATCGTCATGCCGTTCCCAGTTGAACGTGCCCCGGACGGGCTCGATCGCCTCCCAGGAAAATTCCTCGCGCGTCCAGCCCACGCCGCTCCGTCGCGCCTGGACGGCGCCAGCCCGGCGATCGCGCGGGGCATGCCGCATGGCCAACGAGAGATTCATCCCAAAGGGATTCCTCCCGGCGGGAACGAGCGGCGGCGCGGGAACGACGGCGGCCGTCGTCGTCGCCGTCTGCAACGTGTTCGACGAAGCCGCGTCGCGGATTCGCGCCGTAATCTCGTAGTGCGCATAGCGTCCTCTGGTGTCGATGGGCACGACAACGGTCGTGCCCTCGGACGCACCGGCCCGGAGCGAAGCAGACGCCATGCCCGCACCAACGGGCGCGCCCGTGGCGTTGCGGACTTCATAGTCGAGCACCAGGCTCGCCGCGGCGCCGCCGCGATCGCGCACCGTAAAGGGCACGCGCAGCGTCTGCTGCGGCCCGAAGGCGATGTTGCCGAAAAGCGGCGCGCCGCTTTTCATCTCAATGCGCGTGGCCGCGTCGAGCCATGAACCGACCTCGATGTCGTCAAGACGCAGCGCACCCTTCCCGGCGGAAGCGGCATTCATCTGCAAGGCGATGCGTGCAGGCGGATCGATGACGCCATCCTTGTTCCCAGACCACGTCTGCGCCGGACTGGCCGCCGGCACGGCGATTTGCCGCCAACCGGTCCAGTCGATCGCAGGATGAAGCGGATACAAGAAGGTTTCGCCTGTGCGATCAATGATCCGCAGCGAAACGCCGTGGCCTGAACCGTCGCCGCAAAGACGCAACCGAAGGAAAGTCGGATTGGGCGGCAGCGGCGTCGCGCAGATCATCGTGAAGTTCGCGCCTCGTTCTGAAAACACGTAGTCGAACAGCCCCACGCGTCCTCCGCCCGCATCATCGGACGGCGCCGTGGAAACCGAGGCCGTCGCGCCTTTGCCCCAATACCAGCTCCAGTCGGCGGCGGCGTCGGGCTGCTCAAAATCCGCAATGCCCACGGCGATTTCCTCGCCGGTGGCGGCGCCGACGCAAAACGCCAGCGCCGAGGCGGCGACAAGAGGTCGAAAGAGAGAAGTTTTCATCATGGCGGCGACAAGTATAATCAAGGGAACGGAAAAAGCCAATGCATAAAATGTGCGTTTGGATGGGTGGAGTTTGAAACTTGAAATTCGAAACTGCGCTGGGGCGGCTTCGCCGAGTGTCTTGAGACATGATTGCAAGATTGACAAAACTGCCTTGGGAAAATGGAGCCCTGCAATCCTGTCGGAAAACTTGCTGCACGAGTGAAGGGGCGGATTTCCGCAACTCTGCCGAGTGAATCCGATTCCATCAGCTCCGATCCCACGCCGCTTCGCGGGCGTCGCGCTCCAGCGCCGCGCGCACCTCGGCATCCGGAACCCCCGCCTCGCCCACCAGCACGTCGTGCAGGGCGGCGGCCAGCCGCTTGGGGCCGATCGCATGCATCCGCCCGCTCGCCGCAAAAACCGTTTCCATCACGCGCATGCCCCGCGCATAGGGCGACCCGCCATCGCGCCAGAGCATCGGCGCGCTCGTGCGGAAGCGTCCGCTGTTGACCAGCAGATTCCAGCAGCGGCCAAAGCGCTCGATCGCGCGCAGCCGCGCAAAGGGCATGCGCCGGTTCTCCAGAATCTCGTAAGGCGGCAGCGGACTCCACCGGACGCCCTCCGCCGCGTCATGGCGCCCGATGGCCGTGCCCGGCAGGCGCTTCAAGATGCCGACCTGGATTTCCGCAGGCCCCAGCGCCACCAGCCGGTCGAAGCCGGCCTGGAACGACGCCTCGTCCTCGCCCGGCAGCCCGGCGATCAAATCGGCGTGGACGTCGGCCTTCGCCTCCTCGATCATGAACCGCAGCGCCTCCTCGACCTTCGGCGGATCCAGGGGGCGGCGCATGGACTTCGCCACCTCGACATTCCAGGTCTGCACGCCCATTTCGACATGCAGCATGCCGGGCCGGAAGCGCAGCAGCCGCTCGCGCCAGGCGTCGTCCAGCACATCCGGCGTGAACTCGAAATGGAGCCGAAGCCCGTCGGACTGCCGCTCGGCAAAGAAATCGAGCACGGCCAGCGACGCCTCGCCGCCGAAGTTGAACGAACGATCCAGGAACTTGAATTGCCGCGCGCCCCGGTCGAGCAACGCGCCGAACGCCGCCAGCAACGGCTCGCGTGGAAAGGCGCGCACCCCGCCACTGCCCGACGACGTGCAGTATTCGCACCGGAACGGACAGCCGCGCGTCGCCTCCGCATACACCACGCGATGCGCGATGTCCTCGTCGGAATACAGCCGGTACGGCAGCGCGACCCGCGCCAGATCCGGCGGCTCGGCCACGACGGGCGAAGCGACCGCGCCGCCGGCGAGCAGCGTCGCGAAAATCCCGTGCATGACGCCCTCGCCTTCCCCGGACACCGCCACGTCCACCAGCGGCAGGATGCCGGCGGGATCGTCGCCCGGCACGATCTGAGGGCCGCCCGCCACCAGAACGATCCCCGGACGCACCGCCCGCAACAGGCGCAGCACGTCCTTCATGATCTCGACGTTCCAGATGTAAACGGAAAAGGCCGCGATCCCGGGCTCGACCGCGACGATCGCCTCGACGATCTGCATCGGCTCGAGCCGCGAGTCGAACTCCCGAATCGCCGCGCGCGCCTCCAAGTCGCCAAGGTTCGCCAGCAGGCACCGCAGGCTCATCGACGTATGCGCGTAGCCGGCATTGACCGCAATCAATAAAATCTCTGGTTTCACCCCTCGGTCTCCGCGACTTCGATTTCCGCGAAACCGAGAACATCCGGCATGAATCCCGGCGTGGTGCGCCCTCTGAACGACACGCCCCACATCACGGCGGCTCTTTCCTTCCTCGCATGGCATCCCGAGGCCGGAAAGCCAGTCGGAATGGCAACCGAGAACGAACCCTTCGCAAAATCCTTCTGCTCGGACGAACTGAAAACCGTCTCCCGATAAAGATCCTCCATCTCGCAATCGTCATCGACCTCCGTGCAGGCAAGCCGCGCCTCCATGCGACGCAACCAGGAGGCCGCCCCTTTGACGCGAAATGCGACCTCCACGACCTCCCCGGGCGAAGCCCGCATCGGCGAGACCGAGATCTCGATCTTCGGGAAAATCGCCCGCCGGAAAAAACCAACGATCAACTGGATGTCCCAAGCGATGGCAGCACCCGCCATCGAAAGGCCGATCATTCTGGAAAGCACGTCCATCCAAGACCAGCCAACCTCCACAATCGAATGCGCAAAGCCTTCGCAGAACTGACGAGCCCCGAGCACAGCCAAGCCGTTGAGCACGACCGTTCCGAAAACGATCGAGCAGGCAGCCCGGAACGTTCGCAAACGAGACTTCCACTTGCGACGCCGTTCCAGCGATTTTTCACGCCCCCGCTTGATCTGAATCTCAATCATGGTCTTCTTCCCTGCCCCATCCATTTCATTTCACATGCAACCATGTTAGCGCAAGCACAGGCCAATTGCCAGCAAATAGAAACGAGAACGCGGAGTTCTCAAAAATGAGAAACTTCGTGCTCATTGTTGAGAAAATTTTTGACTAAAAACACTTTTTTTGCGGATTAATCGAATTATTCTTCGGAATTCGACTCAAATTTGTTGTTGACTTCATTGTCGAAAATGCGATAGGCTATAAGGCAGTTCACGAATTCATGTTCGCGAAGGTCCGCTTCACACACAAAAAACACCGAACCGTTCCAATGAATTCACACACCACTTCGAGTCACCAAAACCAAGACCAAAACCACCCCTGCGCAGAAAACCCGATGCGCACGGGTTGACACGGCTAAAAAAGAAAGAACCATCGTTATGAAAAAACAGTGCTTTGGAACGAACTGGCGAGGTCTTGACTTTCTCCCCGCGATGCTCGCAACGCTATTGCTGTTGCTGGGCGGCGCCGCCACGGCCGCACCGATTGCCCCCTCGCCCCAGCCCGTCTCCCAGTGGCTCTACTTCGCAACCAACTTCAACGCATTCATTTTCGGCGACCTCACCACCTATGGCGGCGACTGCGAAGGGCTTCTCACGGTCGGCGGCAACTTCACCGTCACGGACGGCAGCAGCTACAGCGTCGGCTACCCCGTGGTCGGCGAGCCGCTGCCCACCTACACCAACGGCGTCAAGGACGCGCTCATTGTCGGCGGCGACTTCCACGACCGCAACAACTTCGGCGTCAACGGCAACATCGTTTACGGCGGCTCCTACTACAGCAACTGCACACGCTACCCGACGGCCGAGAACAACCTGGTCTACCACGCCACCAACATCACGTTCGACGCGGCCGGCAACGTGTCGCGCGACGGCGCCGGCAAGACGTGGGACGAGCTCCACGCCATTGCGGTGGCCGCCAGCGCCCAGATGGCCTCCTTCGAAGAGCGCGGCGTCGAGGAGAAAAGCTTCACGCGGTGGTCCGCCTGGTCCGGCGAGGCGCGCTTGACGGGCTCCGACCCCGAGTTCAACGTCTTCCATGTGAGCGCGGAGGACTGGAGCATGAGATCGGCCGCCCGATACATCGAGGCGCCCGCCGGCGCCACCGTGCTGATCAACATCCACGGCGGCGACGTCGGCATCACCTACGGCAACATGTCCCTCACCGGCGTCGACAACAATCATTTGATCTTGAACTACGTCGATGCGACCAACATCACCACCACGAGCTATGCGCACTGCGGGGCGGTCCTGGCGCCGTACGCCTCCGGCACGTTCTCCGCCGGCAACATCAATGGCTACGCCGTCTTCGGCGGCGACGTCGCCGGCAGCAACGGCTTCGAGTTCCACAACTTCCCCTTCAAAGGCAGCTTCCCCAGGAGGGGGCTGGCGCGTCTCTACGGCTACGCCTTCCTGGATCTGGACGACTCCCTGACGGAAAGCCGGCCCGACAACCTCCTCAACGCGATCAACGTGCGTCTCTACACGAATGGCGTCCTCGTGGCCACCACCAGGACCGCCGCCAACGGGTTCTACGAATTCAACGACCTTCTCTCCGGCAACTACGAAATCCGCTTCTTCGGCAACCCCGGCGAGCTCGTCGACCGCCCCGCCGCCGGCACCCCGGCCGCCAGCGACCCCAGGCGCCAGCGGGCCGACGATGCCGGCGGCTACGGCGTGGCCTACTACACGCTCTACGCAGGGCACGGAATCGGCGACGACGTCGGCGAGCCGGTCAACGTCGGCTACAAGCCGCCCGACAACGCCGCCACAATCGGCGACTTCGTCTGGCACGACATCAATCGGAACGGCGTCCAGGACGACGGCGAACCGGGGATCAAAGGCGTCGGAATGAAGCTCTACGCCGTTGCCATGCGCAGAAGCCGGAGCGCCAGCGCGACGAACCTGACCCTGGTCGCCAGCGCGACGACCGACGACAACGGCTACTATCTGTTCAAAACGGCGCCGGGCGTCTATCGGATTTGCATCGACCCGCCAGGCGGTTGCGCCTTTTCGCCAAAGCACGCAAGCTGCGCCACGTGCGAGACGGACAGCGACTTCGAAGAAGCCTGCCGACATTGCGACGAGATCCATGCGGAGCCAAATGCCGTGATCCTCGGCATCGACGCCGGGATCTACTATTTGCCGACGCTGTCGGTGATCACGAGCTTCAGCGCATACGCCGACGACGGCAACGTCTTCGTCGAGTGGGAGACGGCGGCCGAATACGACACCCTCGGCTACTGGATCGAACGCCTCGACAACGGCGCCTGGACGCGCCTCAACCCCGACGGACCCGTCTATTCGGAATTGAACGAACATCCGACCGTTTACACGCTGGCCGATCCCGGCGCAACCCCGGGCGGGCGCCAGACATGGCGCGTCATCGAAATCGAAAACAGCGGCGCCGAAAACATCTACGGCCCCTACACGGTGACGGTCGACGGCGCGGCGGCGGACTACGACGCCTGGGCCGGCGGCATCGACTGGGACGGCGCGGCCTCGGGTCGCGACGACGACCCGGACGGCGACGGTCTCGCCAACTTCGAGGAATTCCTGGCAGGGACCGATCCGCTCGAGGCGAACTCCGTGCTCAAGATCCTCGGCATCCGGCCCGTTGCCAACGGCATTGAAATCCGCTGGGCAAGCGTGAGCGGCAAGGTGTACGCCATCGAGCACTGCAGGACGCTGGACGCCCCGTGGCTCCCCGTGAAGACGGGCTTCGTGGCCGACGGCCCCGAAAGCAGGTTTGTCCTGCCCGGCGCCGACAGCGGATTCTTCCGCGTCGTTCTCACGGCGGAGCCGTGAGGAAGTCGCGAGTCGCGAGTCGCTAGAAAATTACAGCCGCAGGGCGGCTTTGTCGCCAGCTTTGTCGAGCTTTCGAAATCCGTCCAATCCGTCCAATCCGTCGGATCAGACCGATCCTTGATTCCACGCAGCGCAGTGGACGCGGCGTCCCCGCCGCGTGCCGCCGCCTGCGCCCATTCGCCCGCGGAGACCGCGGTCCCCAACGGCACGGCCCGCGATGCGCGAACCCGAAGCCGCCCCGCTGGAGCCCGCCGTCCCGGCGCGGGCGGTCGCCATTCCGTGGACGCGGCGTCCCCGCCGCGTGCCGCAGCAAGAACCGATCCGTCCAAACCCGGCGTTTGATCAAGTTTCACGCAAAGACCTGCGCCGTCCGTCTTGTCGGCTCGTTTTTTAAAATTTTTCAAGTTTCAAGTTTCAAGTTTCAAGTTTCAAAAATTCGCGCTTGCATTGTCTGGCCGATTTTGCTATCTTCATCGGTTCACGAGCGCCATCCGGCCTCTTTCCAAGAGGTCTGGCGGGCGCTCCGAAGCGAAGGCCGGGTGACGCCGGCAAAGCGGATTCACCGCAACGGCCGCCAGAAACGGCGCCGTTATAAACGAACTGCAAGGTGCAACACATGTCAAACAACGTCCCCTTGTCCGGACTTACGGTCCGAGACCTCATGACGGCCGGAATGCATTTCGGCCACCAGACCCGGCGCTGGAACCCGAAGATGAAGAAGTACATCTTCGACAAGCGCAACGGCATCCACATCATCGACATCACGCAGAGCATCGACCTGCTTGAGGAAGCCCTCCAATTCATCAAGGACGTGGCCGAGGACGGCAAGAAGATCCTCTTCGTCGGCACCAAGAAGCAGGCCCAGGAAGTCGTCCGCGCCGCCGCGGACGCCTGCGGCATGTACAACGTCACGACCCGCTGGCTGGGCGGCACGCTCACCAACGCGCAGACGATCCGCCTGAGCGTGCGTCGCATGCGCCAGCTCCAAAACACCGAAAAGAACACCGGCGTGCTCTCCGTTCACAAGAAAGAGGCGGCGAGCATGCGCCGCGAGCTCGACAAGCTCGAATACAACCTCTCCGGCATCGCCGACATGAACCAGCTCCCCGGCGCCGTGTTCATCGTCGATCTCCTGCGAGAGGCCAACGCCGTCGCCGAAGCGCGCCGCCTCGGCATCCCCATCGTGGCCATCGTCGACACCAACTGCGACCCCGACCTGGTGGACTACGTGATCCCCGGCAACGACGACTCGATGCGCTCGATCAAACTCGTCGTGGACTGCATCGCGCACGTGGCCAAGGACGCCGCGGACTCGTACTCCCGCAGAGCCGCCGAAGAGCAGCGCCGCATCGACGCCGAGCGCGCGGCCGCCCAGGCCGCGGCGGAAGCCTCTGGCGAACTGATCGACAAGCCCCGCCGCTCCGCCCGCACCCGCGCCAGCGCCGCAGACAAGGGCGACGACGGCGCAAACAAACGCGCCCGGCAGTCTGAAAACCGCCGCAACACGGCTCGCGCCGCCGCCGAAGCCCTCGCCGCGCGGGCAAAGGCCGCCGCCGAGGCGACAACCGACACGCCCGCAGCCGAGGCGACGGCCGAGAAGCCCGCAGCCGAGGCGACGGCCGAGAAGGCGCCCGCCAAGGCAAAGGCAAAGGCTGAAACCCCCGCCGCCGAGGCGACAACCGACACGCCCGCAGCCGAGGCGACGGTCGAGAAGGCGCCCGCCAAGGCAAAGGCAAAGGCTGAAACCCCCGCAGCCGAGGCGACGGCCGAGAAGGCGCCCGCCAAGGCAAAGGCAAAGGCTGAAACCCCCGCCGCCGAGGCGACAACCGACACGCCCGCCGCCGAGGCGACGGCCGAGAAGCCCGCCAAGGCAAAGGCAAAGGCTGAAACCCCCGCCGCCGAGGCGACGGCCGAGAAGCCCGCCGCCGAAGCTCCCGCCGAGACTCCCGCGGCCGAAGCTCCGGCGCAGTAGCAAGCACGCAACAATCAACTTCCTAAGAAAGAAACGAATAAAATGGCACAGATTACCGCATCGGAAGTCAACAAGCTCCGCGGCATGACCGGCGTGAGCATGATGGAATGCAAAAAGGCCCTCGTCCAGACGGATGGCGACATCGACGCCGCCGTGAAGCTGCTCCGCGAACTCGGCATCGCCGTCGCCGCGAAGCGCGCCGAGAAGGAAGCCAACCAGGGCATCATCGCCGCCGCGACCTCGGACGACGGCAGAAAGATCGCCATGGTCGAAGTCAACTGCGAAACCGACTTCGTCGCCCGCAACGCCGACTTCGTGGCGTTCGTCGACTCCGTCGCCGCGCGCGCGCTCGCCGAAGGCGACAACATCGCCGAAACGATGAAGGACGAGCTCACCGCGAAAATCTCCGCGATCGGCGAAAATCTCAAGATCCGCCGTTGCGACGTCTTCACGCTCCAGGGCGTCGGCCGCCTCGCTTCCTATATTCACATGGGCGGCAAGGTCGGCGTGATCGTCGAAGTCGGTTGCACGAAGGCCGAGACCGTCGGAAACGAGACGTTTGCCGAGTTCGTCAAGGACCTCACGCTTCAGATCGCCGCATCCGCCCCCCGCTGGCTCGACCGCTCGCAGGTTCCCGCGGACGTCATCGCCGCCGAGCGCGAGATTTACGCGAACCAGATGAAGGGCGAGAACAAGCCCGCCAACATCCTCGAAAAGATCATCGAAGGGAAAATGCAGAAGTTCTACAGCGAAGCCTGCCTCGTCGACCAGGTCTTTGTCAAAGACGGCGCGTTCACGATCAAGAAGCTCATGGACCACGTTGGCAAGGCCGCCGGCGATGCGGTCGTCGTCCGCCGCTACATCCGCTACCAGCTCGGCGCCTAGGCTTTTTGGCATTGACGCCGCCCCTCTGTTTGTCGCATAATGCAAAACCCATTTGAAGTAAGCAAGGCAACTCGATGAAAACTTTTGTTCCCAAAGATCCCGGCGAAAACCGCCGATGGCTTGTGGTTGATGCCGACGGCCGGATTGTCGGCCGCCTGGCCGCCCAGATCGCCAACGCGCTCCGCGGCAAGGATCAGCCGTCGTACACCCCCTGGGTGGACACCGGCGCCTTCGTCATCGTCGTCAACGCAGCCAAGGTCAAGTTCTCCGGCTCCAAGGAGCAGGACAAGATCTACCAGAGCTACACCGGCTGGCGCGGCGGCCTCTACGAGACCACAGTCGAAAAGATGCGCGCAAAACACCCGGAAAGAATCATCAGGAAAGCGGTCGAAGGCATGTTGCCCAAGAACAAGCTCGCCCGCGACATGATGCGCCGCCTCAAGGTCTATGCAGGCCCTGAACACCCGCACGAGGCCCAGCAGCCCGTGGCTCTCTAATCCCCAAAACCCGAAGGACCAGCATACACCATGGCAGAGATCATCTCATCCGCGACCGGACGGCGCAAGACCGCGGTCGCCCGCGTCCAGATTTCCAACGGCGAAGGCAAATTCGAAGTCAACCGCCGCGAAACGACCGACTACTTCCCAAGCGAAGCGCTCCGCACCTACATGTTCCAGCCCCTCAAGATCGCCGGCGTCGAAGGCAAATACGACATCCGGGCGTTCGTCAAGGGCGGCGGCCTCTCCGGCCAGGCCGGCGCCGTGCGCCACGCGATCGCCCGGGCCTTGTGCCTGGCGGACGCGTCGCTCCGCGCCCCGCTCAAGTCAGCCGGGTGCCTCACCCGCGATTCGCGCATGAAAGAGCGCAAGAAGCCCGGCCAGCCCGGAGCCCGAGCGCGCTTCCAGTTCTCGAAACGCTAGGCATTTCACGCAAATGCACCCGGCGGGCATCCCGGACACGGGATGCCCGTTTGGTTTTAGCGGCATTCCATGTGCCGCCACGTAAGGAAAACCATGCCACTGCTTAAATTCATCCGCTCGATCTCCGAGCGCATCAAGGGCGAAACACACAAGCCCGACGCCACGCCCCCCCCCAAATCTGGCGCAAAAAAATCCAAGAAGCCTGCCAAACCCGACACCGACAAGTCCAAAAAGCCCGGCAGCGCAAAATCCGCCAGCAAGCCCACCCGCAAACCCGAACGGCGCGAGCGTGGCCGAGACCGTGACCGCGAACGCCCCGCCAAGACCTCCGCGCGGAGCGAACGCCCGTCAGACCGCACCGGCGCAATGGCGCCGCGCGGCCAGCGCCGCAAGCCGCGCCCGCGCGTCGACGGCCCCCGGCACTGGTCGCCGCAAGACCTCCCGCCGCCGCAACCGAAACCGAAAGCCGCCGCCGAGCCGTGGGATCCATCCGTCTTCGTCGTCGAACCGCAGGAAGGCAAGAAGCGCTTCCAGGACTTCGCCCTGCCCGGGGAAATCCTCCACGCCGTCTACGACCTCGGCTTCCAGTACTGCTCCCCCATCCAGGCCGCGACCCTGGAGCAGACCATGGAAGGCCTCAACGTCGCCGGCAAGGCGCAGACCGGCACCGGCAAGACCGCCGCCTTCCTGATCGCCATCATCTACCGCATGCTCAAGAGCAAGACCGAGCGCCCCACGCAGCCCGCCCGCCCCACCGCCCTCGTCCTCGCCCCCACGCGCGAGCTCGTCGTCCAGATCGTCAAGGACGCCGACGACCTCGGCAAATACGCCGGCCTCCGCAGCGTCGCCGTCTATGGCGGCATGGACCACGCCAAACAGCAGGAATGGCTCGCCGAAAGCCCCGTCGACCTCGTCGCGGCCACCCCCGGGCGCCTCCTCGACTTCATCCGCTCCCGCGCCATCGACCTCGGCGGCGTCCAGACGCTCGTCATCGACGAAGCCGACCGCATGCTCGACATGGGCTTCATCCCCGACGTCAGCCGCATCATCCGCTCGCTCCCCGGAAAAGACCGGCGCCAGACGCTGCTCTTCTCCGCCACGCTCACGCAGGAGGTCATGCGCCTCGCCAGGCAGTGGATGCCCGACCCCGTCGAAGTCGCCGTCGACGCCGAAAACGCCACGGTCGACACGATCAAGCAGATCGTCTACCCCATCGCCTCGCGCGAGAAGTTCACCGTCCTCTACAACATCCTCAAACAGCACGAAGGCAAGCGCTTCCTGGTCTTCCGCAACCGCAAGCGCGACTGCGACGACCTCTGCCGCGAGCTCGTCAGCTACGGCATCGGCGTCGAAGAGCTCTCCGGCGACGTCGAACAAAAGAAGCGCCTGCGCATCCTCGAGGACTTCCGCGCCGGCAAGACGCTGATCGTCGTGGCGACGGACGTCGCGGGACGCGGCATCCACGTCGACGACATCGCCTGCGTCGTCAACTACGACTTCCCCTACGAGGCCGAGGACTACATCCACCGCATCGGCCGCACGGGCCGCGCGGGCAGCACCGGCACGGCAATCTCCTTCGCCTGCGAAGACGAATCCTTCATCATCCCCGAAATCGAAGAAATCCTCGGCGAAACGCTCCACTGCCAGCAACCCGAGGACCACCTCCTCAAGCCGGTGCCTGAAGAAGCCCGCATCGCCCCCCGCAAACCCCGCAAGGACCGCCCGGGCGGCTCCCGTGGCGGTGGCGGCTCCCGCAGGCCCCGCACCGGCGGCGCCCCCCGAGGCGGACGCCGCGGCGGACGCGACCAAGGCTTCCGACGCAGCCGCAGCTCCCTCAAACCGGGCCGACGCTAGCCTCAATTCCTTGATTTCAGTCCCGGGTTTTGGTTTAATCTGCACTTCAACCCAGTCGCTTTCTCTTTACCTCCCATGTTCACCAAACGACCCGAATGGCGACAAGTCGCCGACAGTTTCAAACAAGACCGCAAAACGACGCTGCGCGAGGCGTTCCGCGCCGACCCGGATCGGGCGAAGTCCATGACCCTCGAGGCCGCCGGCCTCCTCCTGGACTATTCCAAGAACCTCGTCTCCAAGCAGACGGTCGAGGCGCTTTGCGCCCTTGCCCGCGCTTGCGGGCTGAAGGAGCAGATCCAGGCGATGTTCTCGGGCGAACGGATCAACGCCACCGAAAACCGCCCCGTCCTCCACACGGCATTGCGCAACCGCGCCAACACCCCGGTATACGTCGATGGCAAGGACGTCATGCCCGAGGTCAACCGCGTGCTCAAGCGCATGGCCGCATTCGCCCGCAAGATCCGCTCCGGAAAGTGGACGGGATACACGGGCAAGCCCGTCCGCAACATCGTCAACATCGGCATCGGCGGCTCGGACCTCGGCCCGGTCATGGCATGCCAGGCGCTGAAGCCCTATGCCGACCGCGAGCTGCGCTTCGCCTTCGTCTCGAACGTGGACGCCACGCACTTCGCCGAGGAAACCCGCGGGATGGATCCCGAGGAGACGCTCTTCATCGTCGCCTCCAAGACGTTCACCACGCTCGAGACGATGCTCAACGCCCGCACCGCCCGCGCCTGGCTCCTCAAGAAGCTCAAGAGCCCGAAGGCCGTGGCCCGGCACTTCGTCGCCGTCTCCACGAACGCCGACGAGGTTGCCAAGTTCGGCATCGACACGGAAAACATGTTCGGCTTCTGGAACTGGGTCGGCGGGCGCTACTCCCTGCCCTCGGCCATCGGCCTGCCGCTGATGATCGCCATCGGCCCGGCGCGCTTCAACGAGCTGCTCGACGGCTACCACGCCATGGACCGCCACTTCGCCGAAGCGCCCTTCGAACGCAACATGCCCGTCATCCTCGCGATGCTCGGCATCGTCTACAACAACCTCGCCGGCGCGCAGTCCTACGCGATCCTCCCCTACGACCAGTACCTCGCACGCTTCCCCGCCTACCTGCAGCAGCTCGACATGGAGAGCAACGGCAAGGGCGTCGACCGCCAGGGCCGCCGCGTGACATACGAGACGGGGCCGATCATCTGGGGCGAACCGGGCACGAACGGCCAGCACGCGTTCTACCAGCTCATCCACCAGGGAACGAAGCTCGTCCCCGCCGACTTCATCGGCTTCTGCAAGTCGCACAACCCCATCGGCGAACACCACGACAACCTCATGGCCAACTTCTTCGCCCAGACCAAGGCGCTCGCCTTCGGCAAGACGGCGGACGAGCTCCGCGCCGAAGGCGTGCCCGAGGCGCTGATCCCGCACAAGACCTTCACGGGCGATCGGCCGACCAACACGATCCTGGCCGACAAGCTCACGCCCGAGACGCTCGGCGCGCTCATCGCGCTCTACGAGCACAAGGTGTTCGTGCAGGGCGTCGTCTGGAACGTCCACTCCTTCGACCAGTGGGGCGTGCAGCTCGGCAAGGTCCTCGCCGCCGCCGTCGCGCCCGAACTCAGCGCCGAAGCAAGGCCGCGCCTCGACTTCGACGCCTCCACCAACGCGCTCGTCCGCCGCTACCGCAAGGTCAACGGCCGCGCCTGACATCCCACAGCCCCATCCACCGAGGTTCCCCGCCATGCATGATCTCAGCATCGCCGTCGCCATCTACAACGAGGAGGAAAGCCTGCCCCATCTCTGCGCCAAACTCCACGAGGTGCTCTCGACGCTCGGCAAGAGCTACGAGATCGTCCTGGTGGACGACGGCAGCACGGACAAGTCGTGGGAGGTGATGAACGAGCAGGCCCGGCGCCATCCGCACTTCAAGCTCGTCAAGTTCCGCCGCAACTACGGGCAGACCGCCGCCATCAGCGCCGGCATCAACGAGTCCGACGGCGCCGTGCTCGTCACGCTCGACGCCGACCTCCAGAACGACCCGGCGGACATCCCGGCGCTGCTGGCGAAGCTCGACGAGGGCTACGACGTCGTCAGCGGCTGGCGAAAGGACCGGAAGGACGCCTTCATCAACCGCAAGCTGCCCTCGATGCTGGCCAACCGCCTCATCGGCAGGCTCACCGGCGTCCCGCTCCACGACTACGGCTGCTCGCTCAAGGCCTACCGCCGCGACATCATCGGGCAGGTGCGCCTCTACGGCGAAATGCACCGCTTCATCCCCGCGCTCTGCCGCTGGGTCGGCGGCACCGTCACGGAAATCCCCGTCACCCACCACGCACGCCAGTTCGGCACCTCGAAGTACGGCATCTCGCGCACGGTGCGCGTCGTCCTCGACCTGATGACGGTCAAGTTCCTGCTGTCCTACAGCACGCGCCCCATCCAGGTGTTCGGCAAGATCGGCCTCCACTTCGGCGCGTTCGCGCTCCTGCTCGCCGGCGTCGTCGGCCTCGAAGCGCTGCTGGCTCTCTGCGGCCTCATGAGCACCCCCTGGTGGGGCGAGCAGCTCCTCGTGAAGCGCCCGTTCTGGGTCGTCACCCCGCTGATGTTCCTCGGCTTCGCCCTCCAGTTCATCGTGCTCGGCCTGCTTGCCGAACTCACGACCCGCACCTACCACGAATCGCAGAACAAGACGATCTACGACATCCGGGAAATCGTCGAGCCACCCCAATCCGTCTAACCACCCCAATCCGCCATGAACACCCCTGTCGATCCCATCGTCCCATCCGACCCCGCGCCTGCCAACGGCGCGGCGGCCCCTGCGTTGCCGATGGACGCCAAGGGAAAATTCCTTGATCACGCGATCGAATCCTTCTACGAATCATTCCCTTGCGAGCAATGCTCGCTCTATCTTTACGACGACGACACGCGCGAACTCGCCATGCAGGCCGCGCGCGGCGTCGAAATGTTCGGCAAGGCGTCCATCGTCCTGAAACTCGGCGAAGGCCTCGTCGGCCGCGCGCTCGCCGAGCGCCGCGCCATCTACACCGAGGCGGCGGCGACCATGCCCGGCTACATCCGGCACCACAACTTCCCCGACGACCATTTGCAGACGCTCCTCGCCATCCCGCTCCTGAGCGGCAAGGAGCGCATCGGCGTCGTCGCGTTGCAACGCAAGACCGGAACGCCCTTCCAGGCGGAGGAAATCAGCGACGCGCGCATCAAGGCCGCCGAACTCGCGTCGGCCATCCAAAACGCCACCGTCCTCTGCGTCGCCGCCGGCGGCTCCGGGCACGTCGGCGTGCACGCCAAGTTCGTCGCCGGCGTGGAAACCGTCTTCATGGGCAACGTCGTCTCCAAAGGCTGCGCCATCGCGGAATCCCGCCACCTGGCCGCCAGCGAATTCAACGACCTGCTCGCCGGGAAGGTCGACATCCATCCCGAGGCGCGACGCTCCTTGACGGAAGCCGTCGCGCTCGTCGAAAAGCGCATCGCCGCCGTGTCCAGGACGCTCGACGAACGCCTCCCCGAAGCCGCCTCGATGCTCTTCGAGTCCACGACGATGATGCTGCGCGACGAAAACTTCATCGGCCGCATGAAACGCCTCATGGCCGAGGGCCAGTCCCTCGTCGAAGCCATCTGCACCGTCAGCCGCGAATTCATCGCCCTCTTCAGCCAAAGCCCCATCGAGACAATCAAGGAGAAGGCGCAGGACGTCGAAGACCTCGCCGTGCGCCTCCTCGAATGCGCCACGCAGGCCTCGCCGGACGACAACAGCGACGCCGAGCCCCACATCGTCGTCGCCGAGCGCCTGCTCCCCTACGACGTCCTGCGCATCGCCCAGGGCAACGTCCGCGGCATCGTCCTCGTCTCCGGCGGCAGCACCGCGCACGTCACCCTGCTCGTGCGCTCGCTCAAGATCCCGATGATGATCGTCCCCGAGCCCGACCTGCTCATCCTCCCCGAGCGCGAGACCGTCATCATCGACAGCACGAACAGCCGCTTCATCGTCTGCCCCACGGCCGACACGATCCTGCAATACGAACAGCGCCTCGCCGCGGAGCACGAAGCCCGCATCGGCATCAGCCCCCAGGACCGGACGCACACGCAGGACGGCACCCGCATCCAGCTGTTCGCCAACATCAACATCATCGGCGACATCGCCAGCGCCATCGAAGCGAAGGCCGAGGGCATCGGCCTCTACCGAACCGAATTCCCCTTCATCATGCGGCAGACGCTGCCAAGCGAATCCGACCAGCAGGCCATCTACTCGCGCATCCTCGAACGCATGCCCGACAAGCCGGTCGTCTTCCGCACCCTCGACGCCGGCGGCGACAAGGTCATCCCCTACCTCTTCAAGACGCAGGAGGAAAACCCCGCGCTCGGCCTGCGCTCCATCCGCTTTTCCTTCAGGTACCCGTACATCCTCGACCAGCAGCTCCGCGCCATCCTCCGCGCCATCCAGAAGCACCAGCGCCGCGACGTCTCGATCATGTTCCCGATGGTGTCCTCGCTCGAGGAGTTCGAGACCGCCAAAGCCCACGTCGCATCCTGCCTGGAGAACGTGCGCGCCGAAATCGGCGGCGCCGAAATCATCGTGCCGAAAGTCGGCACCATGCTCGAGATCCCCTCCGTCGTCGGCATCATCGACCGGCTCGCCGAAATCTCGGACTTCTTCTCGATCGGCACCAACGACTTCGTGCAGTACATGCTCGCCGTGGATCGCGGCAACCCCAACGTCAGCGACCTCTCCATCTCGCACCATCCCGCCGTGCTCCGCGCACTGCGGGAAATCGCCGCCGCCGCCCTTCGCCACGACACCCCCATCTCCATCTGCGGCGAAATGGGGCGCGACCCGCGCTACATCCCCTTTTTCATCGGCATCGGCCTGCGCTCGCTCAGCCTCGAGCCCGGCCACATCCCGGCAACCCAGCAGCTCATCTCCCGCCACACCATTGCGGACTGCGAACAATACGCACGAGATTTGCTTGCCTGCGACTACGTCGCCGACATCGAAAAAACCATCGGCGCCTTCGGGAAAAAAGCGGCCGACTAACCTCACCTCCCCAACCTGTCGCCATGCTCTTCCACCTCAAATTCCTCACCGCCATTTGGGGACCCTTCCGCATCATGGGCTCCCACCTCGTCCTCACCTGCCTCGGCACCATCCTCTCGGGCCTGGCCGTCTGGCGCTTCCTGCCGCGCCTCTGGCACGTCCTCCCCCGCGACCGCGGCAAGAAGCTCGTCAAGGAAGGCGAACTCTCCGCCGGCAAGCCCACGGGCGCCGGCTGCCTCATGATGCTGCTCACGCTCCCCGTGCTGCTCCTCGTGCTCCCCTTCTCGGGGCCGGGCTTCGACGCCGCCGACACCTTCGGCGAGTTCATCGACGGCCTCGCCAAGCTCCTCGAAACGCCGTCCTCCTGGCTCCAGCTCGTCAACCCGCAATGGGCCATCGTCGTCTGCCTCGTCGCCGCCATGCTGGCCGGCTATTTCGACGACAAGTCGCCCCGCCCCTGGGGCCGCCTCAAGAAAGGGCTCATCGACGCCGTAATCGCGTTCGCCGCCGCCTGCTTCATCTGCCGCTTCCAGGCCGCGACCATCTGGCTCCCCTTCTGGAAGGATCCCGTCGTCCTGCCCATGTGGGGCTACATCCTGATGGCCGTCCCCGTCCTCTGGATCACCATGAACGCCACGAACTGCTCGGACGGCGTCGACGGCCTCGCCGGCTCGCTCACCCTCCTGTCGCTCTTCGCCCTCGCCGTCTTCCTCTACGGCGTCGTCGGCCACCAATACATCTCCCGCTACCTGCTCGTCCCCCACAACCCCGAAGGCGCCCGCTGGGGCATCCTCGTCGCGACCTTCGCCGGCAGCATCGCCGGCTATCTCTGGCACAACGCGCAGCCCAGCAGCGTGCTGATGGGCGACGCCGGCTCGCGCTTCCTCGGCCTCCTCGTCGGCGTCGCCGTCCTCACCTGCGGCAACCCCTTCCTCGTCCTCGTCGTCGCGCCCATCGTCCTCGTCAACGGCGGCACGGGCCTCTTCAAGATCTTCCTCCTCAAGACGCTCGCCCGCCTCGGCTTCAACGCCTCGAACCCGAATCTTCCGCACCCCGAAGGCGCCCCCGACGCACAACCCGACGGCCGCCCCTGCTGGCTCGCGCGCCAGCTCCACAAGGTCCGCTTCCCCCTGCACGACCACTGCCGCACCAACCTGAACTGGTCCAACGCCCAGGTCCTCATGCGCTTCGTGCTCATCCAGGCCGTCGCCATGCCCATCCTCTTCCTGATCCTCGTCAAGATCCGGTAAGACCGTTCACGTTCACGTTCACGTACACGTTCGCGTTCACGTACACGTTCACGCCCGCCTCGTTTTCGTCTACGTGTACGCGAACCGCTTCGCTGGGAACGGGTGCGTGAACGACGCATGGCGAACGGCCGCGCCGGAACGGCGGACTCCGCGGGCAAATGGCGCGAAGCCCTGGGGGCACGGGCATTCCTGTCCGTGGTTCGACCACGGGTTGGAAAACCCGTGCCCCTCTGCCTTGCCCAAGGTTTTCGGGGGTCCGTCCCCAAAACCCTTGAAACCCACTTGATCTAACAAGTCGATTCTGATAGGATACAAGGCGTCATGGAGAACACATTGCTTAAACTTGGCGCTTCGTTTCGTGGAGCACGAATCCAATCCGGTCTTACGCAAGAAGATTTGGCCGGACGCACGGGTGTGTCGGTCAGCTCCATTCGTCGATTGGAACAAGGGCGCTCCATCGGACTTGATGCCTATCTTGCCTTGCTTCAAGGGATCGGAGAGGACGCCAGCGCAATGGCGCCTTCGTCAAAACCAGTGCCGGAAGGCCGTCGGGCAACGGGTCACAAGTCCTCTCGTGCCCGTGTCATGAATGAAATCCGTTCGCTATGGGCTCAACACCGAGATGAATGCGCATGGTTTGTACGGCGCGACTTCGAGCCCAAAAACAAGGCGGAAGCGCTCTTTTGCCTGTCCTGCCTGGAAAAGCAAGGCGATCGCAATCTTTGGATCCGTTCAAAGGAGCTTGGAAAATGTCTTTGACCCCCTTTCAAATCGAAGTCATGCGCCTGCTCGCCCTCTCGCGTCTGCCCCTTGATGGCGCCTATGTCGCGGGCGGCACGGCGTTGAATCTGGCCACGGGCGGCCGTCGCTTTTCGCGAGACGTCGACCTTTTCCACGACTCCGCCGAAGCGCTGGTCAAAACCTGGCAGGCAGATCAGGAACAGCTCCTTCTCGCCGGATACGACATCGACATCATTCGCGAACGTCCGACATTTGTCGAAGCGATGATCTCTCGCGGAAACGACCGCACAGCCGCGCAATGGGTCATCGACAGCGCCTACCGTTTTTTCCCGATCCAGCCGGATCCCGTCTTGGGTGCAACGCTGCACCCGCTCGATTTGGCGACGAACAAGATTCTCGCTCTGGCTGGACGCCGTGAGGTGCGCGACTGGAGCGATGCAATTCAAGCCGCCAAGACCATCCAGCCTCTGGCGCTTCTTCTTTGGGCTGCGGTTGGAAAAGACCCCGGTTATTCCGTGGACGCCCTTCATTCAGCCGTCTCACGCACACGCTTCTCGGCCATCGAGCTTTCCGCACTCGATTTCGCCCCCCCTCCCCCGACCTTTTCCACCTTGGCGGGCGAATGGCGGAAAATGCTGCAATCCTTTTCTTCATACATCGACCTTCTGCCGCCTGACAAATCCGGAGCCTGCGTCTGCGGATCGGACAGCGCCCCTTTTCGTGGCACGCCTCAAAATCTTGCAGATGCGCTCGATGCAGGACAAATCATCTTCCGAGAAGGCTCGATTCGAGGCGTCTGGCCGGAATGTCTTGACCCATAGCGGCGCCGTGAGGCGCTGGATTCCGCAGGATGGCGAACGGCCGCGCCGGGACGGCGGACTCCAGCGTTGCGGCTCCAGGTTCGTCCATCGTGGGCCGTCTCGCTGGAGACCGCGGTCTCCGCGGACATCAGCAAAGGGGCACGGGTTTTCCAACCCGTGGGCGCAACCACGGACAGGAATGTCCCTGCCCCTGCTTGCCAGAGCGCACCGCGCCAAGCGTGGGCGAATGGACGAAGGCAACGATGCGAGTCCAGAGCCTCGCGTTCCCAGGGTGGGCACTCTGCCACGCGGCGGGAACGCCGCGTCCACGTTGAGCACAAGGTTCGTAGTGGCGCCGTAAGGCGCTGGAAGCATATGGAAAAACAATAACTTGGCGCATGAAAAAACCGAAGGAACTTCATTCGCCTTCCTTGCGCAAAAAGCCCTGACGGGCCCACTACAAACGTTTTTGCGGCGCCCCACCGCTGTTTCGCCGCGCAGCGCGGCGAAAAAATCCGAAAACCGTCCACTACGTCCACAATGTCCACCACCACCTAGCCAAGCTCCAGCTGCACCCGCGCCGAGCGAATCAGCACCGAAAGCGGGACGCCGACGACATCGTACGCGTTTCCCCAGATTTCCTCGGGCACGGTCTGCTTCGTCTTGCCGA
The DNA here is from genome assembly GCA_050942875.1 of Kiritimatiellia bacterium. Taxonomy (GTDB): domain Bacteria; phylum Verrucomicrobiota; class Kiritimatiellia; order RFP12; family UBA3636; genus JAAZAI01. Next base: position 7,082 of record JBMNOD010000016.1, on the reverse strand, counting down.
TCACGCTCCCATGCCATTCCTCGGGATTTCGGAAAACGACGAAATTCTGCTCCTCAAGCTCCTCGGCGTCCAGGAAGCCAAGGTAGACGAGCGCCACGGGAACGCCCATTTCGGCGATCTTCAAGGCGAAGGCGAAGCGGCAGGCAAGCTCGTAATGGCAGGACGGCACGAACTTGACCCAGGTCTGCGGCTTCCATCCTTGCTCTTTCGACAGGGCGCAAAGCAAATCGTTCCACTTCTCGGCCGCCTCGTCGAGCGCCGGACGCATCGTGCCGATGTTGCTCTTGTCCTTCGCCGAGCAGGGATCGCTGTTCAGCTCGCCAAGATGCGCCTTCGCCTCCACCAGCATCAGCCCCGGCACCCCGCCGAGACGGCACGTGCTGACCAAATCCCACGGCGGCGTGCGATGCTTCATGAGCCCCGGCGTGATCCACCACGCCTTGAGCAGATCCCGCTGCCCGGCGCTCTTGAGAAACCCCCTCGCCTCGTCGAGCCGGATTTCGTCCGGCTCGGCAAGCCCCTGCGGCGCCCAGAGATCCGACTCGCGGACCTCCCCCACGCCTTCGATCAAGGCACTGAGCGCCTCCGCGACCGCCGATCGGTCGCCTGACGTCATCTGCAGACAACGAAGCTGGCTGCCCAGCCGATGCCGTTCCAGCCCCTTGGCACGCCGTCCCAATCCTGCTGGCAAATCTCTTGTCACGCCCATTCCTCCTTGCGCTTCAAATCCGTTTCGTATTGCAAAGCACAAGCATGACGGAATCCGCGCATCCCGTCAAGCGCCAATGAGTCGCCGCGTAATCGGCCGAGCCAATCCATGACCGATTGCATGGATCATTCCGCAGTTGGATTTTTCAAGCTTTTGGGCTATACTGTGGCCTGTTTTGCGACCAAGCTGTCGCGTTCACCTCTCGAGGCGTTCCACGCCACCCTTTCATCATGAGCACAGCCCCTGATCCCCATGCCGACGCCACGAAGCCGGTGGGAAATTTTCTCTACCAATGGATTGCCGCGGACGTTGCCGCCGGGCGCCACGGCGGCGAGGTCGTCACCCGCTTCCCGCCCGAGCCCAACGGCTACCTCCACATCGGCCACGCCAAGGCGATCTGCCTCGACTTCGGCCTCGCCAAGCTGTTCGGCGGACGCTGCCACCTGCGCATGGACGACACGAACCCCTCAAAGGAATCCGACGAATACGCGGAAAGCATCAAGGAAGACATCCGCTGGCTCGGCTTCGACTGGGGCGAGCATTTCTACAACGCCGCCGACATGTTCGACGACATGTACGCCATCGCCGAAAACCTCATCAAAAGCGGCCATGCCTACGTCTGCAAGCTCTCCCAGGACGAATGGAAGGACTACCGCGGCATCCCGACCGAGCCGGGGCGCGAAAGCCCCTGGCGCAACACGCCGCCCGAGGAGAACCTCGACCTCTTCCGCCGCATGAAGGCCGGCGAATTCCCCGACGGCTCCCTCTGCCTCCGCGCGAAGATCGACATGGCCTCCCCCAACATCCACTTCCGAGACCCCGTCCTCTACCGCATCCTGCACGTCGAGCACTACCACACCGGCGACACCTGGTGCATCTACCCGATGTACGACTTCGCGCATCCGATCGAAGACGCGCTCGAAGGCGTCACCCACTCGATGTGCACGCTCGAGTTCGAAGTCCATCGCCCGCTCTACGACTGGGTCGTCGACCGCATGGACGAGATGGGCCTGCTCGTCGTCCGCAACGGCGTCAAGATCCGCCCGCAGCAGCGCGAGTTCTCCCGCCTCAACCTCACCTACACCGTCATGTCCAAGCGCCTGCTCCTCCGGCTCGTCGAGGAAGGCCACGTCGACGGCTGGGACGACCCGCGCATGCCGACGCTCTGCGGCATGCGCCGCCGCGGCTATCCTCCCGCCTCCATCCGCGCCTTCTGCGACGGCCTCGGCGCCACGAAATTCATCAGCACCACGGACTGCACCATCCTCGAAGAAGCCGTGCGCGAAGAGCTCAACAAATCGGCCCCCCGCCGCCTCGCCGTCTTCGATCCCGTCAAGCTCGTCATCGACAACTATCCCGACGACCAGGAGGAGACGTTCGACGCCGTCAACAACCCCGAGGACGCCGCCGACGGCTCGCGCAAGATCCCCTTCTCGAAGACGCTCCTCGTCGAGCGGGCCGACTTCATGAAGGATCCGCCCAGGAAGTTCCATCGCCTGGCGCTGGGCCGCGAAGTGCGCCTGCGCTACGCCTGCCTCTTCACCTGCACCCATGTCGTCGAAGACGACGACGGGAACCTGCTGGAGATCCACGGCACGATGGATCCCGAGTCTCGCGGCGGGACCGCGCCCGACGGGCGCGTCGTCCGCGGCACCATCCACTGGGTCTCCGAACGCCATGCCGTCGAAGTCCCCGTGCGCCTCTACGACCGCCTCTTCACCGTCGAAGACCCGCTCGCGGACGGCACGCAGGACTTCACCGCCTTCATCAACCCCGACTCCGCGCAGGAAGCCGTCGCCCTGGCCGAACCATCGGTCGCAACGCTGCCCCCGGGATCGTCGGTGCAGTTCGAGCGCATGGGCTATTTCCATGCCGATCCCCAGGACTCGAAGCCCGGCGCCCCCGTCTTCAACCGCACGGCCTCGCTGCGCGACTCCTGGTCCAAAACAGCTTCAAAACAAACCTCGCAACGAAAAACCCCATGACCCGCCCCCCTCTCCGCAGCATCGCCGCGCTCTCCCTGACCGCCCTCCTCGTCTGCCTGGCTTCCGCCGGCTGCGAACACGACGACGACTTCGCGTGGAACGCCAACCACGCCCCCAAGGCGCCCGCCAAGGCGGACGACAAAGCCGACGCCGCCATCGGCGAGGCAAAGAGCTTCGTCGGCACATGGCACCTCCACCCCGACAAAGGAGGCGCGGGCTGGTACGCCTTTTTCAATGCGGACGGCACCTGGAAAATCGCCGACGACCGCGAAGGCAACCGCCGCCGCGTCTTCGGCAACTACCGCGTCGCCAACGGCAAACTCGAAGGCGACATGACGAATCCAGGCGTCGGCACAGGCGCAATCAACGCCACGATCTCCCCCGGCGGGATCATGGCGCTGGATTTCATCGAACACTGGCACGATCCGCACAAGGTCGTCACCTACAGCGGCTCCAAACTCTAGTCGACCGAGGCCACAGCCACGAGGAGTTCCAGCATGGCAAACGAAACAGACCCGACGGCGCCCGCAGAGCACGACAACGCCTTCAAGGGCTTCGACGATGCCTACGGCGAAGGCTTCGCCGACGGGCGACGCTCCATGGCTCTGTCCATCGCCAGCAAACTCCTGCCCCTGCACTCCGACGCCGTGCTCTCGGACATCACCGGCCTCGCCCCGACGGAGATCGCCGCCATCCGCAATCCCGACGCCAACCCCAAGACCGAGGCGCCCGCCAGCGAAGCCGTTCGAGAATCATCCGACCGGACGCGCCTCTGGTCTCGCGACACGCCGTCCTACGGCACCATGCTCGTCGAGCCGGGTTTCGTCCGCCTCGTCCGCGCCGCCTTCGGCGACACGCAGGCGGCCCTGGCCAAGCGCCTGGGCGTCCACGAACGCACCGTCTGCACCTGGGAAAGCGCCGACACGCCCATCCGCATGCGCAGCGCCACCTACGAACTGCTCAAGGAAATCTCCCTGGGGCAGGCGCAAACCCGCGCCGCCCCCCACCAACAAGACACGCCATGAAAAAAGAAACGCTCCACGTTGATTTCTGCATCGTCGGCGGCGGCCTTTCCGGCCTCGCCGCCGCGCTCGCCGCCGCCCGCCACGGCGCCAAGGTCGCGCTCGTCCAAGACCGCCCGGTCCTCGGCGGCAACGCCTCCAGCGAAATCCGCATGCACATCTGCGGCGCCCACGGCGAAGACCGGCGGGAAACCGGCATCGTCGAAGAGCTGATGCTCGACAACTACTACTACAACAAGACGCCCAACTACACGATCTGGGACGCCGTCCTCTACGGCAAGGCCCAGTACCAGCCCAACCTGACGCTGATCCTCAACGCCAGCGTCAACGGCGCGGAGATGGAGGACGGCCGGCTAAAATCCGTCCGCGCCTGGCAGACCACCACGCAGACCTGGATCACCGTCGAGGCGACGCTCTTCGCCGACTGCTCGGGCGACGCCATCCTCGCCCCGCTCACCGGCGCCGACGCGCGCATGGGCCGCGAGGGGCGCGACGAATTCAACGAAAGCATCGCCCCCGAAGTCGCCGACGAGCGGACCATGGGCATGAGCTGCCTCTTCCAGGCCCGCGAACACGACACGCCCCAGCCCTTCACCCCGTTCCCCTGGGCCAACGCCTACTCCGGAAAAGACCTCCACTGGCTCGACGGGCGCAACGTCGACATCACCCGAACCAACTTCTGGTGGATGGAAGTCGGCGGCATGGCGCACAGCATCCACGACACCGAGAAATGCCGCGAAGAACTGCTGCGCATCGCATTCGGCGTCTGGGACTACATCAAGAACCACGCCCCCGAGAAGGACCGCTTCGCCAACTTCTCGCTCGACTGGCAGGGCTTCCTCCCCGGCAAGCGCGAAAGCCGCCGCTACTATGGCGACGTCATCCTCACGCAGAACGACATCGCCGCCGAAGGCCGCTTCGAGGACATCGTCGCCTACGGCGGATGGTCGATGGACGACCACTTCCCCGCAGGCTTCCACCACCGCGGCCACGGCACGATCTACCATCCCGCGCCAAGCCCCTTCGGCATCCCCTACCGCTCGCTCTACTCGCGCAACATCCCCAACCTCTTCTGCGCCGGACGCTGCCACAGCGCCACCCACGCCGCCATGAGCGCCACGCGCGTCATGGCCACCTGCGCCCTCATGGGCCAGGCCGCCGGCACCGCCGCCGCCATCGCCACGCGCGAAGGGATCGACCCGCGCAACATCTACGAGCATCACCTCGCCGAACTGCAGCAGACGCTCATGGACGACGACTGCTGGATCCCGTGGCGCGTCCGCGCCGTCTCCGGCCTTTTCCGCGACGGGAAGATCACCGCCACCGGCGGCGAAGGCGCCGAATTCGTCCGCAACGGCATCGACCGCCCCTGGGAACAGCGCCCCAACGCCTGGGTCGGCCAGCCTGGCGACGCCGTCGAATGCCGCTTCGCCGCCGAATCGAACATCGCGGAAGTCCGCCTCGTGTTCGACAGCGACCTCAACCGCAAAGACCCCAGCCGCAACCACGGCCAGAGCCGCCTGCTCAACATGCGCTACTACCAAGGCCTCGACGACGCGCCCTTCGCCCCGCCCGCCACGCTCATACGCGACTTCCGCATCGAGACGCTCGACGCCAACGGCACGTGGCAGCGCGCGGCCGACGGCCGCGAAAACTTCCAGCGCCTCGTCCGCATCCCCCTCCACGCCCGCACCACCGGCATCCGGATCATCCCCGAATCCACATGGGGCGCCGACACCGCACGCATCTTCGCCTTCGAAGCGCGCTAATTCCCTGTCGATCGACAGGGAATTGAGCCGCTAGTCGCTAGTGGCTAGTCGCTAGTGCCGAAGGCTCGTGAGGGCGAGAGACGCGAGACAAGAGACAAGACCGGAGGCCATCAGCCCCCCACCCGCCCCCCGCCCATCCACCTTCTTTTTGTGTTTTTCGTGGCCATTTCCAACCCACCGAAGCCCACCCACTCCCGCCCATCCACCAGCAGGTAAATTGTCCGGGGTCTGGGGCAGCGCCCCAGCGGAAACTCCTCACTCCTCTCTACGCTCTCCTCACGAAAAGAAATGCAAAAAGTCCTCGCCTCCGAGCCCATCCCGCCGCCCGTCATCTTCGATTGGAGCATCCACAGTTGGAACTGCAACTGGATCGAAGACCCCGCCTGGGACGGCGTCACCTCGCATGCCTGCGCATTCCGACGCGTCTTCACGCTCGACGCAGCCGCGAAAATCCGCTTCCACATCTCCGCCGACCAGCGCTACACGCTCTACATCGACGGCATGCGCAACGGGTTCGGGCCCGAGCGCGGCGACGACGCCAACTGGTTCTACCAGACCCACGAGGTGACGCTCCAGCCGGGCGAACACCGCCTCGTCGCCGTCGTCTGGTGGACCAATCCGCGCCAGGGCCTCTTCCACCTCGGCTACCATCATGGCCTCTCCCATCTTGGCCACCTCGGCCACCGCCCCGCGCTCATGGTTCGCGGCGAAGGCGCCATGGAGGAAATCCTCTCGACGGGCCGCGGCCCGTGGGAGGTGATGCCGCTCGACGGCGTCTCGTTCCATGTGCCCGCCATCAAATCCTGTGGCAGCGTCGGCGGACGCACCCGCATCGACGCCGCCCGCATGCCCCGCGGCTACGAGGCCGGCGCCGACGGCGCCGGAGCCTGGAGGCCCGCGCGCAAGACCGAAGCCGCATTGCTGAGGACACACGCGACGAATGTCTTCAACCCCGAACGCCTGCTCCGCCATGGAACGCTGCCGCCCATGATCGAAAAGACCATCCCGGCCGGCACCGTTCGCCACGCACAGCCCCTTGACGCCACGACCGACCCCGCCGCCATCCCCTTCGACCCCGCCAAGGACGACGCCGAAACGCGCGCCGCCTTCCAGCGCATGCTCGACGGCCAAGACGCCGTCACCGTGCCGGCCAGCACGACGCTGCGCGTCCTGATCGACCTCGACGACTACGTCTGCGCCTGGCCCATCCTCGACGTCGCCGGCGGCGCCGGCGCCGAAGTCCAAATCGACTGGGCCGAATCCCTCTACGAGGACGAAAACCGCTCCAGCAAAGGCAACCGCGACACCATCGACGGCAAGTTCTTCCTCGGCATCGGCGACACGCTCGTCTGCAACGGCGACGACGTCGTCTTCGAACCCTTCTGGTGGGAAGCCGGACGCTACATCCGCCTGCTCGTCAAGACCGTCCAAGCGCCGCTCACGATCACCTCCCTGAAGCTTCGCGAGACGCACTACCCCCACCGCTTCGCCTCGCGCTTCACCTGCGACGACCGCCGCTGGCGCCACGTCTTCAAAATCTCCAAGCGCGTCCTCGAAATGTGCTCGCACGAAACGTACATGGACTGCCCCTACTACG
>JBMNOD010000093.1:0-13239 GCA_050942875.1 Kiritimatiellia bacterium | reverse complement strand
CCATCTTCCAGTTCTCGAAATTTCCTAGGTTTCGGACAGGACAGCAGCTTAAGCTACGTAAAACTGTGGTTGTGGGTGAATCGTCTTCGATCTGCGGGTTTTGAAATCTCCGTGAAAAACTCTGGTCTGTGAATCTGCAAGGGAGAATAACACAGGGCTTTTCTGGAAGCAATCAAAAAAGACAACCGGGGATAATGCGAGGGCGAAATACGCGGAAAGACTTGGATAATGGGGATGGCCACGAAACACAAGAAGGCACAAAAAGCTGGTCGTAACGGGGCCTGGGGCGTCCCCGGCCTGAACTCCTCCCTGCGCTCTACGCACTCCTCACTAAAAACGCCTGCTTTTTTGACACGATTGCCTTGGTGGGTGGAATCCTGTAATCCTGTAATCCTGTCGGAAAATTTTACGTGCGGGATGGGCGGGCAAGAAGGGCTGGGGCGGCTGCGCCCCGAGACGCCCTCCGCGACGCCTTCCCCAACGCCCTGTTCGCCAACGACTTCGCCCACGCCGCCGATCACCTCCACGCCTGCTGCCTCGCGCTGGAGCCGGAGCGGGAATACCGCTTCTGCCGCAGCCTTCTCTTCAGGAACGGCGCGCAAAGCGCCGTGAAACGCCTCCGGCGGCTCCACCAAAAGGAACTGGACGCCTCGCCGGACGCGCCGAAGAACCTGCTCCACCTTGAGAAGCGCAAGGACAACATGCGCTACGGCTGGCTCAGGAAACAGGGGTGCTACATCGCAACCGGGCACATCGAGGCCGCCGTGCGCGTGCTCGTCGCGCGCCGCTGCAAACAGGCCGGCATGCACCGGCGGCATAAAAACGCCGTCGGCATGGCGGCCATCCATGCGCACTACCGCTCGCGCCGAAAAACCATCTAGAGCGACTTGAGAAATAGTATAGCCGCACGATTTGAACTAGGATTCGGCGTTTTGGAGCTGGAGGATAGAATATGGACACGGATTTTCTTAAACCGCTCTAATCCTCAACAAAATAAAATCGCACCCGGCGAACATGGCAAACAAAATCGCGTCAAAATACGTCGCCGTAATATGGAAGCTTCCATATTACGGTAGCAGTCACACAGCTTGTCTGTAAGGGCATGGCATATCCCCTCGCCCCTCGACCGCGCCCCAGCACGGTGCGTCTCAGTCCCCGCCCTGCCACCACTGTGTAATCTTGTTTCCGCCACATGCTGAAAATCTTGTCAATCTTGTTGAGGACTATGGACCATGGTCTATGGACTATCGAAGTTTCCCCCATCAGCCACCACCCTTCGTCGAGTGAGGAGTAAGAAGTGAGAAGAGCGCAGTTCAGGCTGGGGACACCCCAGACCCCGTTATAGCCTACGTTTCTGTGTCTTTCTGTGTCTTCTGTGGACAAAAACTTTCACCCTCGCCCATCCACCCAAGCCGGTCAAACCGGGGTCTGGGGCAGCGCCCCGTTCGTAATTCACCCCTCCAGCATCCCCAGCTTCTTCATCCGGCGCCAGAGCGTCGAGGGGGCGATGCCGAGGCTGGCGGCGGCTTGCGAGCGGACGCCGCCGGCGCGTTCGAGCGCCTGCTCGATCACCGTGCGGACCGCCTCGGGCGGGAGGCGGCGGAGGTTCGGGACGAAGCTGCCGCCCGTCGCCGCGGCGCCGCCGGGCGCAACGGCCGGGGGAATGTGGACAACCGGGCTCGACAGCGGCGGAGCCGGCGCGGCTTGCGTCAAGTGCGGCGGCAGGCACTGCTCCTGGATTTCATCGCATCGGCAGATCACATACGCATGCTCGATGATGTTCTGAAGCTCGCGGATGTTGCCCGTGTAGTTGTGGCGGAGCAGGCGGGCCATCGCCGCCTGCGACACGCCGCGGATCTTCTTGCCTTGCTCGGCGTTGAACTTTTCGATGAAATGCTCCACGAGCAGCGGGATGTCCTCACGACGCTCCGCCAGCGACGGGAGGCGGAGCGGCACGACGTTGATCCGGTAGTAGAGATCCATGCGGAACGAGCCATCGGTCACCTTGGCTTCGAGGTCGCTGTTCGTCGCGGAAATGATCCGCACGTCGCAGTTCACCGGCATCGTGCCGCCCAGGGGCTCGTAAACCCGCTCCTGCAGCACGCGCAGCAGCTTGACCTGCATCGCCGGCGAGGTGTCGCCGATTTCATCGAGGAAGAGCGTGCCGCCTTCGGCGAGCGCGAAGCGGCCGGGCTTGTCCGTGCGCGCGTCGGTGAACGCGCCTTTCTTGTAGCCGAACAGCTCGGACTCGAGCAGGTTGTCCGGCAACGCGCCGCAGTTGACGGCCACGAAGGGCGCGTCGCGGCGCGGGCCGCTGCGGTGGATCGCGCGCGCCAGCAGTTCCTTGCCGGTGCCGCTCGCCCCGAGGATCAGCACCGAGCTGTCGCTTTCCGCGACCGCCGGCAGGATGTCGAAGATGCGCTGCATCACCGGGCTTTTGCTCACGATGTCGTCATAGACGAATTCCTGGCGCAGCTCCTTGCGCAGCGCCTCAAGCGGACGGTTGTCCCAGAACGAAACCACGAGCCCCACGATCGCGTCCGACTCGTCGCGCAGCGGCGCGGCGTTCATCGTGACGGGGATGCGCCCGCCATCGCGGCTCATGATGCGCGTGGCAACGTCCCGGACGGTCTGGCCGGAACCCATCACGCCCCGAAGCAGGTCGCGGCATTCGAGCATCCCGCAGTCCATGAGCGTGCTGAACGGCGCTCCGAGCGCTTCGTCGGCCGACAGCCCCGTGAGGTTCTGCGCCGACCGGTTGAAGCTGGTGATGGTCCAGTCGCGATCGACGGTGCACACGCCCTCGAAGAGCGAATCGAGCACAAACCGGATCTGGTCGGGGTTCAGCGGGAGTCCGCCGTTTTTCGACGACGTCGCGATGCGGTTGCCGCGGGGGATCGTGCTGTTCATGGCTTCCACTCGTCCAGGGCGGCGGCTCATTGGCCCAGCCGCGCGTAGGCTTCGTCGTAGCGCTTCCGGGCGGAGGGCGCGATGCGCGGGAAGCCGAAGCGGCGGGCCGTTTCGACGTAGAGCGAATCTTGCGGCACGGCGCCGAACTGCTCCAGAATCGCCGCCATGGCGTTGCGCAGTTCCTCGACCGGGATTTCCTCGATCTTGCGCATCGGCGGCTCGCCCTCGGCGGGCACGCGGTAGAACCGGTACGCCTTCGGATTCGCCCCCTCGGGCCAAAACACCCGGTCGCCAAACTGCTTCGTCCTGGGCAGCGTCCTGGGCGCCGAGCGCTCCAGGATCTCCGCCCGCGTGGAACTCGACCGGGCGAACCCCCACTCCTTCAGCACGCGGGCGCGCAGCAGCGACTCGACGATCGGGCCTTCGTCGTTGACGATCCGCCGCATCTGCTCGCCGATGATCTGCGGGCCGAACTGGAGGTTGAAGTTCGACTGGCTCTTCGCGTAGTCGCCCACAAACTCGCCGGGCTCGAAGACCTTCTCCCATTCGCTCGGCTTTTGGACTTGGAACGCCGGCGCCGGCTCCGGCATCGGCGGCGGCGCGATGGGCTCGAAGCGATGCGCATCCGCCGACGGCGGCGGCAGGTCGTTCACCGCCGCGTCCACGTCGGCGAGCAGCTTGCGCTGCGTCGCCTCGCGGTCGAACCACCACGCGGCGGCCCAGACGCGCACGAGCCGCCAGCCCAGCCCCGAAAGCACCATCGCGCGGAGCTTGTCGCGATCGCGTGCGCTGGCCGACGCCGCATACCGCTCGCCGTCGCAATCGACGCCGATCGCGTACTTCGACGGATCGACCTTGCTTCGCACCGCCAAGGCGACGCGGCAGCCGGATCGGCCTACGTCGCGATCGACCTCGTACCCGTGGCTGCGTAGATACTCCGCCACCTCGTCCTCGAAGAGGCCCCCGTCCAGCGCGTCCGAAGCGGACGCCGCCGCGCCCGGCCCCTGCTGCAAGTTGCCGCGTTCGGCGTATTCGAGGAAGCTGCGCAGGTGCAGCGCACCGGTCGCCTGCGTCCGCCCCGTGTCGATTTGCGTCGAGACGACCGAGGAGAACACCACGACCTGCTCCTTGGCGCGGGTCACGGCGACATTGAGGCGGCGTTCGCCGCCGGGGCGGTTCAGCGGCCCGAAGTTCATCGCGAAGCTGCCGGTCTTGTCGTAGCCGTAGCAAATCGAGAAGTAGATCGCGTCGCGCTCGTCGCCCTGCACGCTTTCGAGGTTCTTCACGAAGAACGGCTCGGGAATGTCCGCCGCGAAGAACCGCTCGATTTCCGGATGCTCGCGGCGCGCCTCGTCCATCAAGTCCTCGATCAGCGTCTTTTGCGCCTCGCTGAAGGTGACGACGCCCGTGGACTTCTTCGCCAGCGCCGGGTCGAGCAGCCGCTCGACGACCGCCGCCACGAGGCGCTGCGCCTCGATCGGGTTCGTGCGGGTCTTCGAACGGTCGTAGATGCCTTCGGGCACATGGACGAAGCTCACGCCGTAGCGCGTCGTTTCGCGCAGCGCCGAGGGGAAGGTCATCAGGCGCTCGTGGTAGTAGTTGCGGTTGCTGAAGGCGATGAGCGATTCGTGCCGGCTGCGGTAGTGCCAGAGCAAGTGCAGGTCGGCGACGTCGGCGGCGCGGCACTCGTCGAGGATGCTCTCGAGCTCCTCGATGTCCGCATCGTCCGTGCTCTCCTCCTCCGCCTGGCGCTGGAAGAAGGTCGTCGGCGGAAGCTGCTTCGGGTCGCCGACCACGACGACCTGCCTGCCGCGCGCCATCGCGCCGATGGCGTCCCACACCGTGATCTGCGACGCCTCGTCGAACACGACGATGTCGAAGTCGTTGCGGCCCGGCGGCAGGTACTGCGCCACGGAAAGCGGGCTCATCAGCAGGCACGGCTTGAGCACGGGCAGCAGCGTGGGGATCGATTCGAGCAGCTTGCGCACCGGCTTGTGGCGCGACTTCTTCGCGCATTCGCGCTTCAAAATTCCGAGTTCGCTGCCCGCCGGGCATTCGCCGTTGCGCCCCGACGGCAGCCGCGCCGCCAGCCGGGCCAGGATGACCTGCTGCGCGAGCTTCTCGATCTGGTCGTCGATCACGGAGAACTTCGCCACCAAACCGTCATGCGAATTGCCGAGGAAGTTGCGGATCTCCGGGACGTTGTCCACCACATGCGCGATGAAGCGCTCGGCGTAGCGTTTGCGGACCGCCAACGGGACGTCCCCCGCCGCGAGCGCGCCGCTTTCGACGGCGTCCGCCACCACTTCGAACCCCGCATCGATGGCGCGGGCGCGGGCGGCGTTCCAGATGCACCAGCGGCGCAGGTGGCGCGCGTGCTCAAGCACCGCGTCGGCGCGCGCGCCGCTCTGCTCGACCGCGTCGCCTGACTCGACGGCGCCGGCGGCCAGCGCCGCCTCGAACGCCCCCGCCGCCATCGCGAAGCGCGTCCACGCCTCGGTGAAAATGCGCAGAAACTCCTGCGCCCCGCGGCGATCGGCGGCGGCGCCATACGCGCCGAGCGCGCGGCGCATCGGCGCCAGCGTCTCCGCGTCGTCGCGGTCGGCGATGGCGACGAGCCGGGGCTGAAGCCCCTCGACGGCGGCGCACAACGCGCGAACCGCCGACCAGCGCGTCGCCAGCCCCTGGAAGACGCCGCCCAGCCGGGCCGTCGTCTCGGGCGCGACGCGCTCGACGATCCGGCGCTGTTCGGCGTAGCGCTCGAAGTCGTCGAGCAGCCCGGGCATCTGGGCCGTCTTGATCGGACGCTGGACGCCGGGCTTCAGGCACGCCGCCAGCGTCTTGCGCGAGCGTTTGTTGCGAACCATGCGGGTGATGATGAAGCGCTCGCGCGTCGCGGCGATCTCCCGGCGCATCGCCTCGACGTCGAACGCCGCCACGGCGTCGAGGTCGAAGCCCTCCAGCCGCGCGGCCGTCTCGTTCGCCTGGTCGCCGGCATCCGCCAGCGCAAGGACGTCCTTCGAAAATGCGTCCCAGTCGTGGTCGCAAAAGCCCTCCGGCAAATGTGGCAGGGTCTGCAACGCTTCGCCAAACTGGCCGCCGGCGGCCAGTTGGCCCATCGACAGCGGCGTCTCGACATCCAGCCCCACGACCAGGTTGAAGGCGGGGCGGGTTTCCGCCAGGACGTCGCACGCCTCGCGCAGGCGGCGGGCGGCCTCGACGACCTCGCCTTCCCACGACGGCGACCACTCGACGGGGCGCGCGAAAAGCAGCGCATCGAAGAGCCGGGGCGGGATCTCCTGCGCCTGCCCCGCCAGTTCGCGCCCGGCTTCGAGCATCGCGTCGAATTCGCCTTCCTCGAATGTGGCGGCGTCCAGACTCCCCACCTCGCGCATCAGCTCCTCGTCCTGCTCGTGCGAGAAGAGGTACGAAAACGCCCGGTACGGCGTCAGCCCGCAGGGATACGTCTTGTGAAGCGCCCGCACGTAGCCCGTGAGCGCGGCGCGCGTCTTGCCCAGCTCGGCCGCGACGGCGCTCCATTCGCGGGGTTCGCGCCGGCCGGCGAAATTGACGGCCTCGGCAAACTGCGCGAGCACGTCGGCCTTTCCGGACTTGTTGGAATGCAATTCCAGGCAGAACGGCCCGAGGCCGAGCCGGGCGAGGCGGCGCTGCACGACCTCGAGCGCGGCGCGCTTCTCGGCGACGAACAGCACCGTCTTGCCCTGCGCCATCGCAAACGCGATGAGGTTCATGATCGTCTGCGACTTGCCCGTGCCCGGAGGCCCGTGCAGCACGAAGTTCTTGCCGCGCGTCGCGGCAATCACCGCGGCGAGCTGCGACGAGTCGGCGCTCGCCGGGCAGAACAGCTCCTCGGGGGCGATGCACGTATCGACCTCGTCGGGGCGCACCGCCTCGACGCCGTCGGAAAACGCGCCGCTGCCGTGGATGAGGTGGTTGACGATCGGACTCTTGCAAAGGTCGTCGAGGCGCTTGCCGAGATCGTTCCACATGATGAACTTGCTGAAGTGGAACCGCGCAAGCCAGATCCCGTCCACGATCTCCCAGCCCTTCATGTCGCGAATCGCCTCGCGGAAAATGCGGATCACGGCGGCGACGTCGAGACCGGCGTCGTCCTCGGGCGGCGGATCAAGCTGGGGGATGGCGCACCCGAATTCGCGGCGCAGCATCTCCAGCAGCGTCTCGTTGACGACGGCGTCCTCGTCCGTGCGCGCCAGCGTGTAGCCCGACCGGGCCGACTGGCGGTCGAGGCGGACGGGCACGAGGACCAGCGGCGCCCGGTAGGCGGCGGCGTTGGCGCCGGTGCCGTCAAGCCAGTGCAAAAACCCGACGCCGAGGAAAAGCAGGTTGACGCCGCCGTCCTCGATGTCCGAGCGGGCCTGGCGGTAGAGGAAGGTGAGGCGCTTGACGAGCTCCTTTTCGTCAACCGTCGTGCGGAGGCGGCGGCTCGCGAATTCGCCCTCGAGGAACTTTCGCGTCGGGTCGTCGCCGACCTGGCGCTCCAGCGTCGCGGCGTCGCGCGGATCGCGCGACGCCGTGTCGAAGATTTCCGGACGCGGGTTCAGCGAAAACTCGACGCCGTCGTTGAGCGCGTTCTCCAACGCGTCGGGCTGCGGGACGATGATCTGGACCGACTGCTTCGTCTCGCGGAAGTTGAGCAGGCGGTTGCGACGCGAAAGGTCGAGGAGCTTCGAGCGCCAGCGCGCCACCCGCGCGGGGACGTCGCCCGCCGCCTCGCGCTTGCCCTCGTCCGTGGTTTCGTCGAAGGTGCGCAGCGGCTCGTCCGAATCGACCGCCGCCTTGGGCGCCGTTTCGGGCGGCGGCGGAAGGCCGGCCACATCGGCCAGCGGACGGACGCCGAACGCGCGCGCCTGAGCGATGTCGAGCGCGAAGAGGAAGTCGTCGTCTTCCAGCAAGTGCCTCGCCCCCTGCGCCGTGGCGACCGAGAACCGGCTCTGCCCGCCCGCCGCCGCGGTCGGCTCGAAGACCGCGATCTCGTCGAGATCGACGCGCTTGCGGATCGTCTGGAGATCGTCGTTGACGGCATCCGGGAAGCGGTAGTCGAGAAGATGGACCGCCAGGAAGGCGTGCCGCTTCTGGAGCATGAGGATGGGATGCAAGCCGGCCTGTTCGAGCATCCCCGCCATGAGAAGCGTGAAGTCGAGGCACGTCGCGAACCCCTGCCCCAGAATCTGGCGCGGGAAGCGAATGCGCTGACCCGATTCGCCGAAGCTCGCGGGCGGCTCGGCGTAGTTGATCGCGCGTTCCAGCACGGCGTCATAGACGCACTTGGCGACCAGCAAGACGCGCGACTTGTCCATGCGCTGGTAGCCATCCAGCGCGCCGCTGCCGGAACGCTCCTGGAGCAGCTCGGCGACGCGCCTCAGCAGCAGCGCCGTCTCGTCGGCGTTCGGCGTCACGAACGCCGCCAGCAGCTCCGGCATGAAGCCCGCGCCGAACCACTCGTCGTGCGCGCAAAGGTCGATCGGCTTGGCCGTCTCGACCAACGGCGCCTCGGCATCCGCCAGGAAAAGCGACGCCTTGAGCGCGCCCGCCGTCCGCTCCGTCATGGTGGAGAGCATTTCATGGCTCGGACAGACCGTGAAAGAGCGAATCTCCACCGTCTCGCCCGGAAGCACCTGGGAGACGAACGCCGGGACAGGCGGGAAGAATTCCGGATCGGAAGACAGGACGAGCTTCGCGTCGCCGATCGGCTCGGCGCCGGCATTGACGATCCTCACCCCCCGCACCAGCGGCACGCCGTTCTGCTGGACGGCCAGCCCCGCTTTGGAGACGGAATCGATTTCGAGCAAGACGCTAGTAGTCATGCCCATCATTCTACCCTTTCCCCCCATCTAAAATCAATTCAATAGCCACCCCATAAATAGCCACCCCATCAAAATAAGGGACAGACCCGAAAAAGAGAAGAGAGGAGTTTCCGCTGGGGCTCCGCCCCAGACCCCGTTTTAGACAGGATTACAGGATTTACAGTACAGGATTTACAGTACTTTAGGGGTCTGTCCTTCAGGGGTCTGTCATTTAGGGGTCTGTCCCCTAAAAAATGTCCCCTACTTCCTTCAGGGGTCTGTCCCCTCTACTCTACTCTAAAATGCTTCAGGGGTCTGTCCCCTAAAATGTCCCCTAAAATAATGGAGTCCACACCTGTGGTCTCTGGTTTTCGATGTTAATCTCTGGGTTTTGCGGTTTTTGAGCTAAGCAATGTGCGATTTTGGTACGCTCAGCTCGCCGCCGCCGCGCAATGGACGTGCCGTGTAGAGTTCCAAATCGTCGCAACCGGCGCACTTGCGCTTCGTATCCTTGCTCCGCGTCAGGCGCTTGACAATTTCAATCACAAATGTAGCTGGACCAACAGCAACGCCATAGCTAAAATAGCGCACCTTGCAGCGTATCGCCTCGAAAAGCGTCAGCGGCTTGCCTTCCTTAATTGCCGCATCGACCTTGGCGGCATCGAAATCCGACTCGCTGTCGGGGTCGTATTTGGCAACGGGCGCGACGATGGCTTCACCAGATGCAGGCGCATCGACATACCCCTCCATCGCCGCGTCGCAGGCGGCAAGCGCAACCTCGAACGACACGGCCTCCTTTCGTCCGAGCGCCGTGCCGACAAGATTGCACATCGCCTTGCGGGCAAGACCTTTGCCTTGCTTAGCGGCGCCGTAGCCAGACCAAGGGTATGCGCCGGGCTCCCCCACAATGTCGGCGCGGACGGGGTTGAGGTTGATATAGGCGGCGACAGTCATGATAGTGCTGTAGTCAGGCGACAGGAGGATGCTCTTGAAGCGCGAACCCCAGATCGTGCCGCTATGGTCGTGGCGGTCGTTGTACATCATCGAGAACGTCTCCTTGAACGTCTTGCAGAACTGCGAAAGGTCGTACATGCGCCGCCGGAGTGCAAACTTGGCGTCGACGACCCTGCCTGCCATGCCTTTCTTCTCCCACAGATCCCATTCGGCCAGGATGCGGTCCGTCTTCTTCTTGCCATAGAGAAGACGCATGCGCCGGACGAGCTCCTGGTCGTCGACAGGCTGCGGCACCGGCACCTTCACGAGGATGTGGAAGTGGTTGTCCATGAAGACGTAAGCAAGGATGTCGACGCCGGAGAAACCGGCAGCGGCGTTCATCAGCCACTCCAAACGCTTCTTCTCGTTTTCATCGAGCAGGAACCGCTGGCCGGAGATCCGGCTGATGACGTGGTATATCCCCTCCCCTTTCGCAAGAACTCTTGGCAATCTCATGAAGTACCTCTTTCGTTCGAATTGGACGCTTTTTCAGGCGTTTGGCGGCAGAGTAACAAATACGGAGACCGAGCACAAGCACAAAATAGGGGACAGACCCCAATGCGGCCTCCGTTCGTCTCGCACAGCGACTCGATGCGGGCGATGTTCTCCTCGCGAATCATGCCGGGCTTGAGAGCCAGCGGTGCCTGGCTCGAGAGGGCAACAAGGGACAGGCCCCTGGTTAAAAAAAACCTTGACTACGCTTTCGCCGCCTTGTAAAGCTCAAACGCCTGGTAGCTGCTGCGCACGAGCGGACCGCTCATGACGCCGCGGAAGCCCAGCCCCAGGGCGTAGTCTTTCCAAGCGTCGAACTCCTCCGGCGAAAGATGCCGATCCAGCGGGTGATGCGTCTTCGTCGGCGGCAAATACTGGCCGAGCGTCAGCAAAGAGACCCCGGCGTCGCGCAGCTCGGCCAGCGTCTCGCGCACCTCCGCCTCGCGCTCCCCGAGCCCGAGCATGATCCCCGACTTCACCGGAATCCCCCCGCCCAGCCGCACCGCCGCCCGCAACACGGACATCGACCGTTCGTAGGTGGCGGCGCTGCGGATCACCGTCGACAGCCGTCGGACGGTCTCGACGTTGTGGTTGAAGACCTCGGGACGCACCTCAAGCACCTTCATCAGCGGCTCCTCGCGTCCGGCAAAATCGGGGGTCAGCACCTCCACGCCCGTGCCGGGGCAACGACGTCGAATCGCAAGGATCGCCTCGCGAAACGCACCCGCCCCGCCATCCGGCAGGTCGTCGCGCGTGACGCTCGTCACGACGACGTACTTAAGCCCAAGGCGATGGACGCCTTCGGCCAAACGAACCGCTTCATCCGGCTCCGGGGGCGCGGGGCATGGGCTGTGTTCAATGGCGCAAAAACGGCAATCACGGGTGCAAGCGCGGCCGAGGATCAAAAACGTCGCGACACCGCCGGAAAAGCACGCGCCCAAGTTCGGGCAATGAGCACTGGCGCAAACCGTGTTCAGCCGCAAGTCGGCCAACACCTCCGAAACGTGCCGACGCCCCTCCGCACTCGACTGGATGCGGATCCAGCCCGGGAGCCGCTCGCCACGCTCCTCGCCGACGCGAGACGCGACGGCAGGAGCAGGTGCGGGAGCAGGCAATTCGCCACGGAGGTTCCAAGCGTCCGTGGCGTACTGGTTTGCTGCTTTCTCCTCCACGGCACGGAGAAAATCAGCGTCGGGCGTCCATTCCGAAAAACCATCGGGGGCAAACGTCCCGAAGGCGCGGATGATCGCATCGCGCAACGCCGTCCAGTCGCCTTCCGTCGCCTCGAGGCGGACGCTGCCTTGCACGAGGACGCCGGCTTTCGTTCGGAGCTGCGCGGCGCCGGCGAGCTTCGCGCCGCCGGCGCCGAGGATGTCGTGCCGCACCGGCGACTCGAAACACCGCATCCGGCGCACGTCCACGCCAGCGCGCCGCTCCTCCTGAAGATGGGCGGCAGGGCCGAGCTGCCCGCCAATCGCCTCGTGCATGAGCCGATAGCTCTCATGCACCTCCATCTGCGCCAGCGCGTGATCGGCCGGCAGGACGACGGTGTACGTCAAATCGCCATCATGCCAGACGATGCCGCCGCCTGTCGGACGCCGCACCAGCGCATGCGAAGACGCAAACGCCTCGGGATGCAACTGGGACCGCCCAAACGAGATCGACGGACGATCCCACGTGTAAATCCGCAACAGCGGTCGCCCGATCACGCCGATGCGATCCAGCAACACATGGTCGAAAGCCATGTTGAACGACGGGCCATGCGCGCCATCGAGCCAAAGCAGCCAAGTCATTCAGTCGCTCCTGATCCAGTAAACTCAAGTCAACGTTCGCATTCTATTGCCTCCCCGGCTTGATGTCAACCTACTAAAAGTGCATTCCCAAGCCCAAAGACAAGGCGATCGTTTCATTTTCAATGCCGGCGGAATCAGAAAACTGCGTGGCTGTGTCGTTTTTGCATTCGCAGATCTTCAAATCCCCTATGATTTCATCGAGAAGCTGATAAGCGGTGGAAAAAGCGATGAAAAAGCCCGTGTCAAACGTGTAGGCGACCGAGACGCCGATGCCGAACATCTCGCCGCGGTCGAAGGTTCCACTAAAACGGATGTTGCGATAGGTGTGAAAGTCCTCGGATTCCGCGGAGACCAGCGGACTGTAGCGCAGGTTGGCCGAGACGCCCCATCTGCCGACCTGCCAGTCCGCTGCAAATCCGACGTAGGGGATGCTGAATTGCTGCTCATACATGATCTCGATCACGCTGGGGTCGAACCAATAAGGCACATAGCCATATTGCGGATAAAGACCATAACCACCGGAGTCCTCCCAGGACCAGTCGTCAACGCGCAAGCCCAAAAGCCCTTTGAAGGCCAGTCCGTGAAAATCTTCGATCAAAGTCCATTCCGCGCTGAGATCGAACGTTCTTGCAGAAACGACATCGGTGTTGGAATCTGAAAAGGCCGTCCATTTCGTACTGCCGAAATCAGTCCAGTCGTAGTCGAGCATGCGCCCACCCTCGCCTTCTGTGACCGCCGTCCAGAAGCCGGCATGGAGCGTCAGTTGTCCGATGGTGGCGGAGGCGCTGCCTCCCAACATGACGACGCGCGGCATCTCCCAGTCCAAACGGCTGAGCAGGGCTCGCGCGCCAGCGTCGTCGTACCAGAAAACCGACTCGACCGCCTCCCCTTCCATGATCCGCGACGAAACCTGCAACGACCATGCGATGTCCCGGTCGTTTGGTTGTTGCCACTTTCCGGGAACCTGTCGTCCCGTGGCAGTGCACAAGGTGGCTGCCAGCAGCAGAAGCCCTGGAACGAGCATGCTGAGGTTGGGACAAAGCGTGATGAGGTTGTCGAATTTCATCCTGATGTCATTCCCGAATGGATTGAAGAAAATTAGAGCCTGTCCCAATTCCGCACATTGTTGCGCGGCAAGGAGTTGAAACGAAAGAAAATCCGTCATGGAAGGCGTTTGTCCTTCCATGACGGAAAGAAGTGTTCTATAATTCGGGTAAACAACAGAT
>JBMNOD010000092.1:0-13380 GCA_050942875.1 Kiritimatiellia bacterium | reverse complement strand
CGAAAAACACCAAAAGCCACAAAAAGCTCCCGGGATTTAGACAGGATGACAAGATTGACAAGATTGCCTTGGAGAATGGAATCCTGTAAATCCTGCAATCCTGTCTGAAAAAGAAACTTGGCGTCCTTGGCGAGCTTGGCGTGAGATAAGGTTTCACGCGAAGTCCGCGAAGTCCGCAAAGGCCGTGGCGGCTTCGCCGAGTGGGAATGGCCACGAAAAACACCAAAAGCCACAAAAAGCTCCCGGGATTTAGACAAGATGACAAGATTGCCTTGGAGAATGGAATCCTGTAATCCTGCAATCCTGTCTGAAAAAGAAACTTGGCGTCCTTGGCGAGCTTGGCGTGAGGAAGGTTTCACGCAAAGGCCGTGGCGGCTTCGCCGAGTGGGAATGGCCACGAAAAACACCAAAAGCCACAAAAAGCTCCCGGGATTTAGACAGGATGACAAGATTGACAAGATTGCCTTGGAGAATGGAATCCTGTAAATCCTGCAATCCTGTCTTGAAAAGAGATTCGGCGCAGCCGCCACAGCCGTCTGTGTCTTTCTGTGTTTTCCGTGGACAGATTCCCTTAACCACAGAAAGCACACCCACCCACTAGCGACTTTCCAAATTTTCCGCTTCACTTTTCCACGGATTCAAGGTATACTTGCCGATTCAAATCCTTCTACCTTCTTGTGCCGATTCCGAACCGGAGTTCCCAACGTGATAGTCCTGCCCTTCGCCGTGCTCGTCGCCGGCGCCTTGATCGCGCTGTTTCTCCAGCCTCGGCGCGCCGCCCTCGCGGGCTGCGCCGTCGCTTGCCTGGGTTGCGCCATTTTCATCCCCTTCTTTCTCCTCGGCGCACCCGTCGACGTCAACCTCCGACTGGCGATCCTCTTCCAGCTCCCCATCGTCGTGCTCGGGATCGCCGCCGCCATCCATTCGCTCGACTATTTGAAAGGCCACGGCGAGGAACAAACCGGTTTCTACTGGTTTTGCTTCAACCTCATGCTTGCGGCGATGCTGGGGACGACGGTCTGCCATCGGCCCATCCCGTTCCTGCTCGTGTGGGAGCTGATGGGGTTGACGAGCGCCGCGCTCGTTGCGTTCGACATCCGTTCTCGCGAGTCGATGCGGGCCGTCTGGATCTATCTCGTCGCCTGCCATGCCGGCGCCGCCTTCCTCATCCTGATGTTCGTCGAGGCTGGCGCCGCGGCGCCTTCCGCCGCGGTCGTCTTCACCCTCGCCGTCCTCGGCTTCGGTCTCAAGGTCGGCTTTCCCGGCCTCCATGTCTGGCTCCCCGACGCCCATCCCGCCGCTCCCGCTCCTGTTTCCGCCATCATGTCCGGCGCCATGATCCCCTTGGGGCTCTACGGGATCATCCAGTTCGGCATCATGGGAAACGATTTCGAACGTTTGATCCAGCCGATGGGCTGGACGCTGCTTGTCCTTGGCCTCGTCGGGGCGCTGCTGGGCATTGTTTTCGCCCTTCCCCAGAAGAATCTCAAGCGCCTCCTCGCCTATTCGAGCATCGAGCACATGGGCATCATCTCGACGGGGCTTGGGTTGTCCTTTCTGGGCGCCAGATTTGAGCTGTGGCATGTAGCCGACCTCGCCACCGTTGGCGCCTTGCTCCATGTCGTCAACCACGCCCTGCTGAAGGGAGGGCTTTTCCTTGGGGCGGGTTCCATCTACAAAGCCGCCGGCACGCTCGACATGGATGCGATGGGCGGTCTCATGAAGCGCATGCCCGCAACGGGCGCCACCTTCGCCCTCAACGCCGTCGCCATCGCGGGGCTGCCGCCCTTCAACGCGTTCCTCAGCGAATTTCTCATCTTCCTCGCCGCCTTCATGGGCATTGTCCACGGCTCCGGCGCGTTCTTTGTCGCCAGCCTCACGACGGCCATCGCCCTCGGGCTCGTCGGCGGGTTCGCCTGCGCCGCCTTCGCCAAGGCCACGAGCGCCGTCTTCCTCGGGGAGCCGCGCACCGACGCGGCGGCCAACGCGACGGAAGTCTCCGACACGATGTGCGGGGCGGCGTTCGTCCTCCTCGCGCTCAGCGCATTCATCGCGTTGGTCGGCCCTTTCGTGTCGGCCGCCTTTTTTGCGAACAACTTTCCCGCCATCACGTCTGCCCTCAACCGCATCGGCATCGCCACGTTCCTGCTTCTCGTCATTGTGGGCGGACTGCTCGCGCTGCGCTTCCGCCTCCTGCCCCGCGCCAAGACCGTCGACGCCGGCCCGACCTGGGACTGCGGCTTCGCCCAGCCCACCGCGCGCATGGCCTACACCGGCACCGCCCTGACCCAGCCGCTCATGGATTTCTTCGCGCCCATCCTGCGCCCCGCGCGCCAGACCCGGAAGCCCGACGGGCTCTTCCCCACAACCGCCACAAACGAGGTCGTCGTGAAGGACGCCGGCATGCGCCTCCTCTGGGCGCCCGCCCTCGGCCTTTTGACGCGCCTCTCCAAACGCATCCAGGCGGCACAGTCCGGACACCTCCACGCCTACGTCCTCGGCATGGTCGCCGCCGTGGCCATCATGTTCATCTGGGCCCTGTCCGCCAATCCGGCGCCGCCCGAACCCTCCGCTGAAGCTCCGACGGAGCTTTCCGCCCCCGTCAACATCCAGGGAGAATAGCCAGCCATGTGGTTCCTCTCATTCCTCCTCTCGCTCGTTCTCGCGCCGCTGCTGGCGGGCGTCATCCGGAAGACCAAGGCGTTTTTCGCCGGTCGCCGCGGGCCGCCCCTGCTTCAGGTGTACCACGACATCGCGAAGCTCGTGCAAAAGGGCACCGTCTACAGCACGACGACGACGGTCGTCTTTCGCCTTTTCCCCACGCTTTCCCTCGCCGCCACGCTTGCCGCCGCGCTCTTCATGCCGTTCGGCAGCGCCGCGTCGCCGCTCGCATTCGAGGGCGACATCGTGCTCTTCTTCCACCTGCTCGCCGCCGCGCGCATGGCCACGATGCTCGGCGCGCTCGACACGGGCTCGGCGTTCGAAGGCATGGGTTCCTCGCGCGAGGCGCAGTTCTCCGCCTTCGCCGAAGGCGTCACGTTCGCCACGCTCGGCTTCCTCGCCCTGCTCACCGACCAGCTCAGCCTCACCGGCACCCTGACCGGATTCGACGGCCAGGCCTGGGCCAACAACGGCACGTCGATGGCCTTGGCCGTGGCAGCGTTCTTCATCGTCGCGCTTGCGGAAAACTGCCGCGTGCCTTTCGACGATCCCGAAACGCACCTCGAGCTGACGATGATCCACGAGGCCATGATCCTCGACAACGGCGGCCCCGACCTCGCCTTCATCCACTACGGCGCGGCGCTCAAGCTCTGGCTGCTCCTGTCGTTCGTCGCCCTCCAGATCCTGCCGATCGGCTCCGACGAAGGCCTCCCCGGCGCGCTCGCCTATTTCGCCCTCATGCCGCTGCTCGCCGTTGTCGTCGGCATCGTGGAATCCATCATGGCGCGCCTCCGCTTCCTCAAAGTGCCGAAGATTTTCGCCGGTTCGCTGGCGCTGGTTCTCGTGGCAATCCTCCTCTTCACCTTCTTCAACGCCTAGACCTGACATGACCGAACCCACAGAACTCATCCTCGCCGCCATTCTTCTTGCCAACATCGTGATGGTCGCCTCCAGCCGTCTGATGAGCTGCATCAAGATCATCGCCGTCCAAGGGCTCCTCGTCGGCGTCCTCCCCCTCGCCGCCTGGAACTGGAGCGTCGGCGCGCCCAACCCCCAGCTTCTCGTGACCGCCGCAATCAACATCGGCGTCAAAGCCATCCTGCTCCCGGTTCTCCTGACGATCACCATACGACGCGTCGGCGTCCGGCGCGATCTCGAGCCGTTCATCGGCTACACCGCCTCCGTCACGATCCTGCTCGCCATCACCGCAGTGATGTTTTTCGTTTGCGGAAAGTTTCCCTTCGCGCCCGCGGCCGTGTCCATGCTGGGCATGCCCGCCGCGCTCGCAACGATGGCGACGGGGCTTTTCATGATCGTCGCGCGCCGCAAGGCGCTCACGCAGGTGATCGGCTTCCTCACGTTTGAAAACGGCATCGGCGTCTTCGGCTCCGCCATGATGCTCGAATACGGCCTGCTCGTGGAGCTCGGCATCCTGCTCGACGTGCTCGTGCTCGTCTTCATCATGGGCATCGGCATCTTCCACATCAACCGCGAATTCTCCCACATCGACGTCGACCGCCTCACCCGCCTCGGCGACATGCCCGGCAAACACAAAGAGTAGCTAATGATCCCCGCCATCCTCGTTCTCCTGCCCTTCGCCTTCGCCGCCGCCATTCTGCTGGCGCGGCATCGGCCGATCGTCTGCCGCAGCCTGCTCATCGCCTGCGGCGTCAGCCACTTCGCGCTCGCCTGCATCACGCGCCTTCCCGCCGCCGCCCCTTTTCTCGACATGCGGCTGATCGGCCTTGACCCCGGCGACATCATCCAGTCCGCCGTTCTTTTCGCCATGTCCCTGCTCTTCCTTGGAAGTGCGATTCATGCGTACCACTGGATACCCGCCGCCTACGCCTTGGAGTCACACGGGGGCGAGGCGCGCTTCATGCGCGAAAGCACGTTTCTCGCCTGCACCGCCGCGTTTCTCGGCGCCATGACGCTTGTCGTCGTGGCCAAAAACCTTGGCCTGCTCTGGGTGGCCATCGAGGCGACCACGCTTCTGAGCGCGCCGCTCATCGGTTTCCACCGCACGGCAGGGGCGATCGAGGCGACGTGGAAATACATGCTCATTTGTTCCGTCGGCATCGGGTTCGCCCTCTTCGGCACGATGCTCGTGGCCTACGCCGCGCAGCTTGGAAGTGGAGGGCACATCGGCCTCGACTTGGCTTCCCTGCAGGAGGCGTCCTTCGACCCCGTCTGGTTCAAGGCCGGCTTCATCTTCATCCTTGCGGGCTATGGCACCAAGATGGGTCTTGCGCCGTTCCATTCCTGGCTCCCCGACGCACACGGCGAATCGCCGGCGACCGCCTCTGCGTTGCTCT
The DNA here is from genome assembly GCA_050942875.1 of Kiritimatiellia bacterium. Classification (GTDB taxonomy): domain Bacteria; phylum Verrucomicrobiota; class Kiritimatiellia; order RFP12; family UBA3636; genus JAAZAI01. The sequence continues at coordinate 8,404 of JBMNOD010000092.1, read as the reverse complement.
CAGGGGCGCTGCTCAACTGCTCCTTCCTCGCGATCACGCGCTTCCGCGCGCTCGCCCCCGCGGCCGTCGAGCCTTTCTGCGACCAGCTCATGACCGCCCTCGGGCTGCTCTCGCTCGCCGTTGCCGCCGCCTTCATCGTCCGCCAGCACGACTTCAAGCGCATGCTCGCCTACTCGAGCGTCGAAAACATGGGGCTCGTCATCATCCTCTTCGCCCTCGGCTCGGAACTCCTTTCGCTTCACATCGTCATCCACTCGTTGCTGAAGATGTCCCTCTTCCTCGTCGCCGGCAACATCCTGCTGGCCTACGGCACGCGCCACATCGGCGGCGTCCACGCCATGCTCGCGCACAAGCCCCGTCTCGCCGCGCTCTGGATCGCCGGGATTCTTCTCCTCTGCGCCACCCCGCCCTCGCCGCTCTTCCTCACCGAATACGCGCTCGTCTCCAAAGCCGGCCTGGCGCTCGGCGGCACGGTGCTCTTCCTCGTCCTCGTCGTCTTCATCGGCATGGCGCGCATCGCCGTCAGCATGTCCATGGGCCAATGCTCCGAAACGGACATGACGCCTCGCCCCATTCCACGCGCGCTCCGCGTGGTCCCGACCCTCGGGATCGGCGCCGCCCTTGTCGTCGGCCTGATCGCCTTCGTCTCCCTCGCAATCCCCACGCCCTGACCCCATGAACGCCACGGACTTTCTCACGCTCCCCGCCAACGGCCCCGCCGCCGCTTTTTCCGACATCCCCGTCCACGACGTGACGCGCCTCGGCTCCATCCTGGGCGACGCGCTCGTCTCGCCGGGCCGGCGCGTGCTCGCCTGCTTCGCCCTGCCCAAGGACGACGACTCCCTCCGCCTCGTCGCCGTCCTCGGCGCCGCCGCCGAGCACACCGTCCTCCTCGCCTCGTCCACGGTCGGTGTCGACTATCCTGCATACCCCGCCTTGACTCCAGAAGTTCCCGCGCTCCACTGGTTCGAACGCGAAATCGCCGAGCAATACGGCATCACGCCCACCGACCACCCCTGGCTCAAGCCCATCCGCTTCCACAAGTCCTGGACGCCCGGCCGCGACGCGTGGCAGCGTCCCGACGCCGCCCCCATCGAACCCGGCGTCGTCGACAACTTCACCGTCGAAGGCGGCGGCGAGCACGAAGTCGCCGTCGGCCCCGTCCACGCCGGCGTCATCGAACCCGGCCACTTCCGCTTCCAATGCCTCGGCGAGGACGTCCACCACCTCGAAATCTCCCTCGGCTACCAGCATCGCGGCATCGAAAAGCTGCTCGAAGGCGGCCCCGATCCGCGTGCGCTCCACTACGCCGAAACCGCCGTCGGCGACACCACCATCGCCTCCGCCTGGAACTACGCCGCCATCATCGAATCCCTCTCCGGCATCCAGCCCTCCGCCGACACCCTCCGCCTGCGCGCCATCCTGCTCGAACTCGAACGCATGGCCAACCACGTCGGCGACCTCGGCGCGCTCGCCGGCGACGTCGCCTACCTGCCCACGCAAGCGTATTGCGGACGCATCCGCGGCGACTACCTCAACATGACGGCCGACATCGCGGGCAACCGCTTCGGCCGCAACGTCGTCGTCCCCGGCGGCATGCGCCAGCCCCTCGAACCCGGGCGCAGCGCCAGGATCCTCGCCGACATGCGCCGCGTCAAGCGCGACCTCGACCTCGCGCTCAAGCTCTTGTTCAACGAACCCTCCGCCCTCGACCGCTTCGAAGGCACCGGCCCCGTGGACGCCGCCACGGCGCGCGCAATCGGCCTCGTCGGCGTCGCCGGCCGCGCCTCGGGCCTCGCCCTCGACGCCCGCCACGACTTCCCGCACCCCGGCGCCGTCCCGCCGCCCAGGCCCGCCCTCGGCAAGGCCGGCGACGTCTTCAACCGCATGACCGTCCGCCGCGACGAAATCGAGGCCTCGCACGCCCGGCTCTTCCGCGAGCTCGAAGCCGCCGCCAAGACGGGCCTGACCGACGTCGCCCCGCCGCCCCCGGCGCCCCTCCAGCCGGACGCCGTCGCCATCGCCGTCACCGAAGCCTGGCGCGGCGAACTCGTCCACGTCGCCATCACCGACGGCGACGGACGCTTCCGCCGCTACAAGATCGTCGATCCCTCGTTCCACAACTGGTTCGGCCTCGCCCTCGCCCTCCGCGGCGAGCAAATCTCCCACTTCCCGATCTGCAACAAAAGCTTCAACCTCTCCTACTGCGGACACGATTTGTAGATATAAAAATTACAAATTACGAATTGGAGCCTTTCGGCACTAGAGCGACTTGAGAAATAGTATAGCCGCACGATTTGAACTAGGATTCGGCGTTTTGGAGCTGGAGGATAGAATATGGACACGGATTTTCTTAAACCGCTCTAGCCCCTAGCGACTAGCCCCTGCCGCGAAGCGGCTTGCCCCAGACCCCGGTTTTACCCGCCGCGCCAGCCCCCCGCACCTGTATGGAGTCCTGGCTGCCCCCGTGGTGTGTAGCGCCGTCCCGGCGCGGTGCGCCCCGGCAGCCCTGAAAGGGCGCGACATTGCCGGCCTCGCCCGCGCCTCTCCCGTGGGCGGGCACCGCGTGCCCGTCCAATCCGTACCGCTGGAGACCGCCGTCCCCGGCGGGAGTTCGCTGGCAGGTGGCGACTCCATTGGGATTTTTGGGGTCTGTCCCCAAAAACCCCGGAACCAGGGGCACGGACATTCCTGTCCTGTCCGTGGTCGTCCACGGGTTGGAAAACCCGTGCCCCTTTGCCATTTGCCAGCGGAGACCGCGGTCTCCAACGAAACGACCTACGATGGGCGAACCAAAGGCCGCAGCAAAACAGGGGGTTTTTGGGGTCTGTCCCCAAAAACCCCCAAAAACCCCGAGAAAAACGGAAGGCGAACGGCCACGCCGGGACGGCGGGCTCCAGCGTTGCGGCTTTTGGTTCGCCCATCGTGGGCCGAGGCGATCGTTCACGTACTCGTTCGCGTTCATGTTCACGACTCTCTCGTCTACGTTTTCGGGGACTTGATTTCGTGAACGGGTACCGCTTCGCTGGGAACGGGAACGTGAACGGCTATTTTGGGGACAGACCCCCAAAAAACGCCACCATCGGCGAACACCCGCCGGGACGGCGGGGCTCCAAGGACTCACCAATACCCGGCACGATGATAGGCGGTCTGAGCGCTTCTGCTGTAAAAATACTCGCACCCCGCCCCATTGCCTGCAACTGGGGCGCTGAGTCGGATCGCATCATCAAGCACAGGCCAATTCAATTTGCCAAAAATTCGAATCTGATCGCCTGAAATCCTGCATGCGTTTTCTTCGAGATCCTTTCTGGAAAAGCTCGACAGATGGCCATGGCGATTCCAAAGATCGTCCACAAACGCTCGCAAATCTTCCTCGGCGATCTTGTACTTGGCCTCATGTCCCGATCCGTACTTGTTGACGACGATGTCGCGTGCCGCCCGGGGAAGATAGCGTTCAACTCGGAAATCGTCCACCTCGTCAAAGGACTCGTACTCAAAAACGCCAAATCGATGCTGATCGACGCAGGTTTGCATGAATCTGCACGACGGGATGAAAGCAAGGCAAGACAATGCGGTTGCGACGAAAAACGTCTTCCGCCATTTCTTTTTACGCATGGCGGAAAACAGCGTCAGCACGACGACCACCGCACCCAAGATGTAAAAGGTAATCTTAAAAGGAAGTACAACAGGCCAAAACATCTTTGCCTCCCGCCGATGAAGGGAAAACTTTTTTGTGTATTTTGGTGTTTTTCGTGGCCATCTCCCCACCCTGCCACCCATCCTGTCAATCCTGTAATCTTGTCCAAAAACCTGTCGCTTTCGCATTTTACAGCGAGCCGACATACACGGTCGTGACGCCCAAGTGCATATCAGAGATTTGCCAGCAGATCCGTCGCCAGCAACGCCTCGTGGCCGCGTCGCCACGCCGCCACGTCGCCGGCGCGGGCATGCAGCCACGCCGCCGCGCGGGCGGCGTCGAAGGGGTCGATCCCGCGCGCCAGCAGCGCGCCGACGACGCCCGCCAGCACATCGCCCATGCCGCCGGACGCCATGCCGGGGTTGACGCCCGCCACCCGATGCACCCCGCGCCCGGGCGCGGAAACAAGCGTCCCCGCGCCCTTCAAGACGACCGGCTTCCGCATGACGTCCACCAGACGCCGCAACGCCGCCGCCCGATCAGCCTGCACCGTCGCCGCGGAGCAGCCCAGCAGCCGCGCCGCCTCGCCCGGATGCGGCGTCAGCACCATCGGCGTCTCGCAGGACGCCAGCGCCTCCGCCTCGTCGCCGATGACGTTCAACGCATCGGCATCGAGCACGGCGGCCTGGACGCCGCAGCCCTCGAGCAGCCAGGCAACCGCATCCATCACGCCCCGCCGCTGCGAAAGCCCCGGGCCGACGACCACCGTCTTCCCCTCGAAGGAAAACCCCGAATCTTCAAGGGCGGGCCGCGTCACGACGTCCGAACCAAGCGGCAAAACCATCATCTCCGGCGCATGGGCCGCCACGCCGCCGGCGATGGCCTCGGGGACGACGGCCGTCACCAGCCCCGCCCCCGCGCGGAGCGCCCCCATCGCCGCCAGCGCCGGCGCGCCGCGATAGCGCGCGCACCCGCCCACGACGCACACATGCCCGAAGTCGCCCTTGTGCGCATCCCATCGGCGGCGGGGCAGCCACCCTGCCACATCGCGGGCCGTCACCAGCCCGTCCGCCTCGGCGTCGGCGGCCAGCACCGCATCGGGGATGGCCAGGTCGTGGACGTGAATCGAGCCCGTGTGCGCCAGCGCGAACGGCGTCGCCATCCCGATTTTCGGCATGCCCATGCAAAGCGTCAAGTCCGCCTCGACAATCTCTCCGGCGGCGGTGCCGGCATCGGCGTCAAGCCCCGACGGCACATCGACCGCGATGACATGCGCGCGCCCCTTGAGCCGATTGACGAGGCGGATGGCGGCGGCGGCCGGCTCCCGCGGCGCGCCCTTCACCCCGACGCCCAGAATGCCGTCCAGCACCACATCGCCCGGGGAGATGGCGGAGGCCGGCATGGCCGTCCACGGCCGCTCCTCGTCGAACCAAACGACATCCGGCAGGAGCCCTCTCTCAAGCAGCGACTTCACCGCGCCCTTGGCCTCCTCGGACTTCAACGCGGCGTAATGCCGCACCGGGAACCCCCGCTCCGCCAGTTCAAGACCCGCATGCACGGCATCCGCGCCATTGTTCCCCTTGCCGAAGACCACATGGATGCAAGGCCGCGCGCCGCTGTTTCCCTGCATTTCCAGGATCAGGCTCGCCAGCCCCTGCGCGGCCAGCTTGATCAAACGATCCGAGTCCGGAACACCCGCGAAGTGGCAAGCCGTCTTCAAAAGCTCCGCATCAATCGCCCGCATGTCGGAAGTCGATACATATCTCATAATGCCGCCATTCCATTCGATACCATCATCAAAACGCCATCCAGTTTTCTTTAAAGTTCAAAATTGCAATTCAAAATCTCAGCCATTGAACTTCTCCTTGAGTGAAGTGGGTGAAGTGCTTGTATTGTGTCACAAAGGGGCTAAACAGGGCAATCTCGGAAAATGGGGTGATCGGCCAAGCCTGAACCCTGGCACCCGCCCCCTTGGTGTGTGGCAACGATGTTGAACCACACCACCCCGCAGTTTAGGGTGGGCTTTTCCTGCGTTTCGTGGTACATTCTTCTCATCCACGTCGAAGAAGGCGTTCGGCAAGTCGGGCGAAGGGTTCCCAGAACCGACATGGCAGAACCGCGCCACGGTTCTGCTTCTTCGTCAACCCCAAGGCATAAGGCATCCATGCAATTCACAATCAAACGCGGCACCAACATTTCCCACTGGCTCAGCCAAAGCGACGCGCGCGGCGACGAACGTCGCCGGCGCTTCACGCGAGAGGACGTCGCGCGGCTGGCCGCGCTCGGCCTCGACCACCTGCGCCTTCCCGTCGACGAAGAGCAGCTCTGGGACGACCGGGGCGCTCCGCACGAGGAGGCCTGGGACTTGCTTCAGCAGGGGCTCGACTGGATCCTCGAGGCCGGGCTGAACGCGGTGATCGATCTGCACATCCTGCGCACGCACCATTTCAACGAAGGCCCCAAGCCGCTGTTCACCGATCCGGCGGCGGCAGAGGCGTTCGCGGAATGCTGGCGGCAGATTTCGGCGCGCCTCCGCGACCGTCCACTTGAACGGGTGGCCTACGAGCTGCTCAACGAGGCCGTCGCCGACGATCCGGCCGACTGGAATCGCGTTTTGCATCTGGCCTGTCGCGAAGTCCGCGCACGTGAACCGGATCGCTGCCTGGTCCTCGGGTCGAACCGATGGAACAGCGTCAGCCAATACGAGTTTCTGGATGTTCCGGAAAACGACCGGAACCTCATCCTGACCTACCATTACTACCATCCGATGCCGGTGACCCACTACCGCGCCTCGTGGACGTGGCAGCTCAAGGACTACGGCGGCCCCATCCAGTATCCCGGGCTGGCCGTGCCGCAGGAGGCCTTCAACGCCCTGCCGCCGGACCAGCAGCGCAAGGTCGGCGGCATGAACGTCCTTGGCGGGATCGAGGCGATGGAGGCCGACTTGATGTGGCCGCTCGCCGTCGCCGCGCGCACGGGGCTGCCGCTGTACTGCGGCGAGTTCGGCGCCATTTCCCTGGCGCCGGATGCGATCCGCGCCGCCTGGTACGCCGACATCCTCGCCGTCATGGAGCGCCACGGCATCGCCTGGGCGAACTGGGACTTCCGAGGCAACTTCGGGCTGTTCAACAAGGACAATCAAAAGACCGTCGCCTGCACGACGCTTTTCGGGGGTGAAATTTGACGCTTGAAACCACTACTAACTCGGCCACAATTCATACTGCAAAACAGGCACGGGTTTTCCAACCCGTGACACGGACAGGAATGTCCGTGCCCCTTTCCCGACTCCAAATTCCATCTCCCAATGCCTAAATCCCCGCGCGCAGCGCTATTTGTGGCCGGGTTAGCAGCATCCGCTGATTCCCGCCTTGCAGTTTCGCAATCCATGAACCCCACCCATCACCCATCACTCATCATAGCACCACCCATGACCATCCATTCACGTTTCCCTTGCTGCGCCGCCGTCCTGGCATTGGCGGCATTCACCGGTTTCTCCGCTCGTGCGCAGAACGCGCCGGCGGCGGCGCCGAAGTTCCTTTACAACGAGAATCCCGCGCATTCCGCCGGGAAGTTCGTCGATGTGCATGAAACGGTCGCGCCGACGCCCCGCGCGGGCGGGATCGACGTCGTGGTCGCCGGGAGCGAAGCCGGCTATCCCGGCTTCGCCATCGCGCCGGCGGCGGGCGGCACGTGGGACCTCTCGCCGTGGGGCCACGTCGAGGCCAAGGTCACGAACATCGGCGACAGGAACGTCTCCGTGAGCCTGCGCGTCGACGACGACGGCGACTGGCGCAAGAGTCCGTGGAACACGGAGTCCGTCTATCTGAAGCCCGGCGAGACGAAGCTCCTCAAGGTCATCTTTGGCTATCAGTACGGCTTCAAGCCGGGCCACAAGCTCAACACCGCCGCCATTGCGAGGATTCTGTTCTTCGTGGGCAAGTCGGGCGAGGCGCGCTCGTTCCGCGTCGAGGACATCCAGGCGGGCGGGCCGGCCGGCGAGACGCCGCCGGTCGATCCCGCCCATGTGCGCGAGACGCCCCCGGGCGGCGTGATCGTCGGCGCCGGGCGGCAGCTCAAGCACGAGCCCGGGCTCGAAGGCAAAGGCGCCGCCGTCGTCGGCTGGAGCCCGCGCAAGACGATGCAGGTTTCCGTGCCGGCCGGCAAGACGGGCTCGGCGACGGTGAAGCCGGGCATGGGGGCCTGGGATCTGGGCGCTTTCCACGAAGTCAAGGTGACGCTCCGCAATGCAGGGACGACGCCGGTCGCGCCCGGCATCCGTGTCGACAGCCCGCCGGGGCCGACGGACTCCGCCGCCGCCGCCAGGCCGATCGCCCCCGGTGGGCAGACGACGCTGACGGCCTCGTTCGTGCCGGCCAGGCCGTGGGTGGGCGTCTCGAACCCCAACCAGGCGTACAGCGGCGGCAAGCCCGGCACGGGCGCCAAGTTCGAGAGCAACCGCGCCAGCGGCGTGACCGTGTCCGTCCCGGAAACGGCGGGCGACGTCAAGCTGGAGGTCGTGTCCGTCGTGGCCGCGGCCACCCCGGCCGTCCCGCCCGCCTGGGTCGGCAAGCGTCCGCCCGTCGAAGGCGATTGGAAGCTGACGCTCGCGGACGAGTTCAACGGCGATGCCGTCAACCTCAAGCTCTGGAACATCTACACGAGCAACTTCTGGGACAAGCGCACGCATTTCACGAAGGACAACGCCATTGTCAAGGACGGCAAGCTGATCCTGCGCTACGAGCGGAAGACCGGGTTCCACAACGACGA
>JBMNOD010000091.1:0-13644 GCA_050942875.1 Kiritimatiellia bacterium | reverse complement strand
CTGCCTGATTTATGAAGTACGTCGCAGGCAGTTTGCTGAAAACCCGCGAAACACTCGCCACTTTCCCGTTTGACGGATGGATGCCCGGAAACACCTGAATCCCTGTGATCAGTCGGAGTGGCAGATTTTCGTCGGAAAATTGACTGAAACCTGCCGCTTTGTCGATTTATCGGAAATCAACAGTCAGAAACACGAACGGCAAACGACCTGCAGACGACAAGATAAAAGTGGTTTTTATACCAGGGTCTATTTTCTGTTTCGAGAAAAATGGTCGGGGCATCGAGATTTGAACTCGAGACCTCTTGCACCCCAAGCAAGCGCGCTACCAGGCTGCGCTATGCCCCGACAAAAACCATCGCCGCGTTCGGCGATGCGTGGAAGGTAGCAAAAACGAGGCGGCGATGTCAATGAAAAAACGGCTATTCCCATTCGATCGTGGCGATCGGCTTGGGGCTGAGGTCGTAGCAGACGCGGTTGACGCCGGGAACCTCCGCGAGAATGCGATCGGTGATCTTCAACAGCACCGGCCAGGGCACTTGCTCGACCGTCGCCGTCATGGCGTCCACCGTGTTCACCGCACGAAGGATCACAGGATGCTCATAGCATCGGCCATGGTCGCGCACCCCCGTGGACTTGAAGTCCGGGATCACCGCAAAGTACTGCCAGACCGTCCTGTCGAGCCCCGCCTTGGCGAACTCTTCCTGCAAGATGGCGTCGGCTTCGCGCAGCGCCTCGATCCGTTCGCGCGTGATCGCGCCAAGACAGCGCACGCCGAACCCGGGGCCCGGAAACGGCTGACGAAACACCATCTCCCCGGGCAGCCCGAGCTCCAGGCCGCAAGCGCGCACTTCGTCCTTGAAAAGCTGACGCAGCGGCTCGACGAGCTTGAACGTCAGGTCGTCCGGCAGACCGCCGACGTTGTGATGGCTCTTCACGCCCCTGGCCGTCTTCGTGCCGCTCTCGACGATGTCCGAGTAGATCGTGCCCTGGGCGAGGAATTCGATCCCCTTGTGCCGACGCGCCTCCTCCTCGAACACGCGGATGAACTCGGCGCCGATGATCTTGCGCTTGCGCTCGGGATCGGCCACCCCCGCCAGCTTGCCGAGGAAACGCTCCGACGCATCGAGATACGTCAAGTTCGCACCAAGCTTGTCGCGGAAGACCTTCACGACATTCTCCGACTCGTTCTTGCGCATGAGGCCGTGGTTGACATGGACGCATTCAAGCCGAGGCCCGATCGCCTTGACGAGCAGCGCCGCAACGACCGAGCTGTCCACACCGCCGGAGAGCGCGAGCAGCACCTTGCCGTCGCCAACCTGCTGACGAACCCGCTCGATCTGATCGGCCACGAAATTCTTCATGCTCCAGTTCTTCTCGGCCTTGCAGGTCTCGAAGAGGAACGGCTTGAGGATCTTGTTCGCCCCCGCCGTCGATTCAGGCCAGGCATCGACGCACAGCTCGCACGTTGCCCGTGGGTGCGCAATGGCCATCATGGGGATTCCGGCCTTGTAGATCCCGGCTTTGACGTCGATGCGCTTTCCATCGACGACGTTGTTCGGGCCTCCAAAGAGAATCACGCCCTTCACGTTCGGCAACGCCTTGAGCTCGCGCACCGTGATGTCGTGCGGACAAATCTCGCTGTACACGCCCAACGCGCGGATCTGACGCGCAAGCACCGTGTTCTGCGTGCTGCCCAAATCGAGAATGACGACCATGTCCTGCTTCATGCCTTGCTCCTTCCGGTCAAATGGAAACTTGAAAACCCAACGGAAAATGAAATCCCCGCGATTCTACCACAACCCCCGTCTTGAATAAATGGATTTCGGTTGAGGATTGCGGGAGACGGCGGCGTTGTGTAGAATACACCTGCAACACGAAAGGAAACGTCGATGATGGATGAAGTGAACTTGGCGCGTGAGACAAACGGCACGGCGCTTGACGGCGAAAGCAACACGATGGCGGTTCGTCCGGGACCGGCGCACGAGGCCGCGCTCAGGCGGCACACGGGCATACCGTCGCTGGCCGTCTCGCCAAAAAACGGGCGGCTGTGGGCGACGTTCTACGGCGGCGTCACGCCGGGCGAGGATTCAAACAGCTACGTCGGGCTGCTGACAAGCGCAGACGGCGGCAAGAGCTGGAAGGCCGTTTGCGTCGCCGAGCCGGAAGCCGGCCGCCGCATCTTCGACCCCGGGCTGTGGGTCGCGCCAGACGGCAAGCTGCGCTGGACGCTCACGTCGCGAGCATGCCAACCGAATCCCGCCGACAACTTCAGGCCATACGGCGGCGATCACGGCGACGCCAGAACCGACCGGCTGCTGATGGCCGAGCTGGATGCCGAGAGCGAGCCAGAGGACATGCCCGCCTTCCGGCAGATCGCCGACGGCGTGATGATGTGCAAGCCGATCGCGTTGCGCGACGGCACATGGCTTTTCCCCGTCGCGCACTGGCGCGAGGAGCCATCGGCATGCTTCCATGCCTCGACGGACGGCGGGCGGACGTTTTCACTGCGCGGCGGCGTGTCGCATTTCCCAAGGGAAAACCGCGAATTCGACGAGCACACGGTCGTCGAGCTGAAAAGCGGCGACCTGCTGACGTTCATCCGCGCACAAAAAGACCCGACATGCCTCGAAAGCGTGTCGCATGACGGCGGGCGCACGTGGGCGGTCGGACGAAAGGCGCGGTTCGAGCACACGAATTCGCGGCATTTCCTGATGCGCCTCAAGAGCGGCAACCTGCTGCTCGTCAAGAACGGCCCCATCGACCGGAACGTCGGGCGCAAGGAAATGACGGCGTTCCTGTCGACGGACGACGGCGCGACATGGACGGGCGGCCTGATGCTCGACCCACGCGAAAACGTGTCGTATCCCGACGGCGACCAGGCGGCGGACGGGACAATCTACATCGCCTACGACCACGACCGCCTGGGCGGACAGGAAATCCTCTTCGCCGCGTTTGCAGAGGACGAGGTCCTCGCCGGCGAGGTGTCTCGCGCGACGTCCGTCTTGCGCGGCGTCGTCACCAGGGCAAGCCCCCTCGACATCGACTGCGGACGCCAACTGTTTGTGGACGACGTCCTGATCGGATCGACCGACGGCGTCGCGCGGCACTGGAACAGGCCCGTCAAGGCGGAAAACCCCGTCGTGTGGCCGGGCGACGGCGCGGGTCGCGGCGTCAAGGACGACGGCAAGGACGCGAACCTCACCTGCGCGACGGACGGCGGGCTCTGGTGGGATCCGACACGCGGCAAGTACCGCCTCTGGTACCAGGCCGACTGGCTCGGCAACATCTGCTACGCCGAATCGGCCGACGGCCTGACGTGGACCTATCCCGATCTCGGCGTCGTGAAAGGAACGAACCGTGTCTTCGAGAGGGAAGACCTCGACAGTTGGAACGTCAGCCCCGACTACTTCTCGGACGCCCCCTATGCAAACTGGAAGCTCTTCATCTCGTCCCCCGGCGGCTGCACGAAAGACGCCGCCTGGGCGTCGGCGGACGGACTCGCCTTCGACCGCATCGGAACGCTCGGGCATTCAGGCGACCGCACGACGGTCTATGGCGACCCGTTCCGCGGCACGTGGGTCTTCTCGTTGCGCGACTTCGGCGACAAGGGCCGCTGCCGCGCGTTTTACGAGAGCCGCGAGCTGAAGCCCCGCCTCTGGCGCTTCCGCGATCTTGAGAAGGCCGTCACGAACGCGGCGGACTACGCAGGGCTGCCCGAGCCCGAACCGTGGCTTGTCGCGACAAACCGCCCGAACTGGCAGCTCTACAGCTTCACCGCCGTTCCCTACGAGTCGCTGATGTTCGGCGTCATGGAAATCCTCTACAACACGCCGAACGACAACAAAGACAGCGAGAGGGCCGGGCTGCCCAAGCAGACGGCCCTGCACTTCTGCTTTTCGCGCGACGGCAAGACGTACGTGCCGCGCGACGAGGCGGACATCGCGCCATCGGGCTGGGGCAGCGGCAAATGGGACACGGGCTACCTCTCGGTCGTCGGCGGCATCTGCACGGTTGACGACGACCGGCTGACGTTCCACTACTCGGGCCTCCGGGGCGACCGCACTCGTCTGGCAGGCAACGGCAACTGGTGGCGGAACGGCATGTACTCGAACGGCGCAATCGGCATCGCGACGCTTCGCCGCGACGGCTTCGCGGGCATGGTCGCGGACGGCCGGGGCATGCTGACGACGAAAACGCTCGCCTTCTCGGGCGCCCACCTCTTTGTGAACGCCGAATGCCGCTTCGGATCGGTCCGGGCCGAAATCCTCGATGCCGACGGAAAGCCCGTCCCCGGCTTCACGGCGGACGACTGCGCGCCGCTTGCGCAAACGGACGCGACGAAGGCGGAGCTCGTCTTCAAGGGCGGCGATCTCTCCCGGTTCGGCGACGGCGGCGTGCGCATCCGGTTCCTCCTGCATTGCGCGACGCTCTACGCGTTTTGGCTGTCGCCATCCACGCAAGGCGAATCGCGCGGCTACGTGGCGGCAGGCGGCCCTGCCTACCCCGGACTGCGCGACACCGGGAACGGGACGACGTGACGCAAAGGCTTCCCGTCACGCCGCTGGCGATGAACGTCGTTTGAAGGTAGACCCTTCAAGGGAGCCGGATCACTCCGGCTTCGTTTCAAGTTCGAGCGGGACTTCGCCGAGGTGCTTGAGCTTGAAGCCGTTCCGCTTGTATTCGGCGTAGTCGAACGCGTTGAGTTCGTCGATCGCGAGCTTGTGGAACTCGTAGAAGTTCTTCCACCACTCGTAGCCCGAGCCGAGCGAGGCGCCGAGATAGGCGTCGGCAATGTCGCAGCCCATCTGCGGCGCGACGTAGAAGGCGCCCATGGCGAGCACGTTGACGCCGTTGCCCGTGATCGCGCGGAGCGCGGCCGGAACCGACTCGACGACGCCCGCCATCACGCGCGGGCACTTCGACGCCGCAATGTGGATGCCCATGCCCGTTCCGCAGAAGACGAGCGCACGCTCGAACGCCCCTTCGGCGATCATCGAACCGACCTTGAGCCCGATGCGGTGGAACATCAAGTCAGTATTGTCCCGCTGGTCGCCCATCGTCGCGACACCGACGTCCGTGATCGTCCATCCTTTCGCCTCAAGGTGTTTCTTCACCGCCTCTTTGAGCGGGAAACCCGCCCAATCCGCGCCCATCAACAGCTGCTTGTCCTTGATTGTCTTCATCGTAAACCTTTCCTCTAGACGTTTCCTTTAAACGTCACCTCCATTCTAGCCCGAACCCGCATCACGACGCAAGCCATGAATTAACGACTAACCCCTTGATTCCCTCCCGCCGCGGGGGGTATACTTCATCCCATGCACACCAACGCCGTCTCCATCACCTACCGCGTACCGTACGCCGACACCGACATGATGGGTGTCGTCTACTACGGCAACTACCTCGCCTACTTCGAACGCTGCCGCAACGAGCTCATGCGCGCCACGGGCGTCACCTACCGCCAAATAGAGGACGAAGGCGCCATGCTGCCCGTCATCGAGGCGCACGTCGACTACAAGCGCCCCGCGCGCTACGACGACGAGCTCACCATCACCGGCTGGCTGGAATACGCCTCCGGCGTCAAGATGAAGGTCTGCTGCGAAGTCTCCCGCGACGGCGAGCTGCTCGCCAGCGGCTACACGATCCACGCCTGCGTCTCGACGAAAACCCAGCGCCCCCTGCGCGTGCCGCAGCACCTCGCCGACTTCGCGGCGAGGTCCGCACCCCGCCCCGAGGCGTAGCCCCCGATGCACGACGTCCTGCTCGCCACGCTGCCGGCGCGCGCGACCCTCCTGCGTTCGCTGCGCGCCACGCTCGACGACGCCGGCTTCGTCGAGGTCGAGACGCCGGTGCGCATCCCCGCGCCGGCCAACGAGCCGCACATCATCCCGCCGCCCAGCGGCGGCGCGTTCCTCCGCGCCTCGCCCGAGCTGCAGATGAAGCAGCTCGTCGCGCTCGGGCTCCACCGCATCTACCAGATCGGCCCTTGCTTCCGCGCCGGCGAACGCGGCGACCGCCACAACCCGGAATTCACCATGCTCGAATGGTACCGCGGCCATTCCGACGCCCTCGCCATCCTCGGCGACCTGAAAAAGCTCGTCTGCGCCGCCGCCGCCGCCGTCTGCGGCTCCCACACGATCACCTGGCAGGGCGCCGCCATCGACCTCGCCGGAGCCTGGGAGAAAATCCCCGTGCGCGACGCCTTCCGCCGCTTCGCCGGCTGGGATCCCGTCGACGCCTTCGACGCCGGGCGCTTCGACCTCGACATGGCGCTCAAAGTCGAGCCTTCGCTCCCGCGCGACCGCCCCTGCGTGCTCGTCGACTACCCCGCCCAGGCCGCCTCGCTCGCCCGGCTCCGCGCCGACGACCCTCGCGTGGCGGAGCGCTGGGAGGCGTACATCGGCGGCCTCGAAATCTGCAACGCCTGCGGCGAGCTGGTCGACGCCGCCGAACAGCGCGCGCGCTTCGAAGCGGCGCGCGCCGAAAAGCAGGCGCTCGGCGAAACCGCCTTCGCGCTCGACGAAGCCTTCCTCGCCAGCCTCGCCCGCATGCCCCCCTCGGGCGGCGCCGCCCTCGGCGTGGACCGCCTCGCCATGCTCCTCCTCGACGCGCCCGCCATCGACCACGTCCGCCCCTTCTGCCCGCCCATCGGCGACTTGTGGTAACCGGGGCCTGGGGTGGCCCCCCCGGCGGAAACTCCTCACTCCTCGCTCCTCTCTACGCCCCTGGCCCCTAGCCACTAGCGACTTACTAGCGACTAGCGACTCAATCGGGCAGGCGACGAGGCGGGTTCGAGGCTGGGCGACAAGCGCTTCGAGGCCAGCCCCGTCGACTGACCGATTAGGCTTTTTGACTTGCGCCGCTCCTTCTGGTAAAATCAGCCTCGCTTTCGAAGCTTTGACAAGCTCTCTTTCTCCTCGGAAATTTCCATCCATGCAAAAACGTCGCATCGTCGTCACCTCCGCGCTCCCCTACGCCAACGGGGACATCCACATCGGCCATCTCGTCGAATACCTCCAGACCGACTTCTGGGTGCGCTTCCAGAAGATGCGCGGCCATGAATGCGTCTACGTCTGCGCCGACGACACCCACGGCACCCCGATCATGATCCGCGCCCGCCAGGACGGCATCACGCCCGAGCAGCTCATCGAGGCGAGCTACGCGCGCCACACGAAGGACTTCGCCGACTTCGAAATCGCCTTCGACAACTACTACACCACCCACTCGCCCGAAAACCGCGACCTCTGCCACACCATCTTCAAGCGCCTGCAGAAGAACAACGCGATCTTCTACGAGGACGTGCCCCAGCTCTACTGCCCGAACGACGACATGTTCCTCCCCGACCGCTTCGTCCGCGGCACCTGCCCCCACTGCGGCGCGCCCGACCAGTACGGCGACACCTGCGAACAGTGCGGCGCCACCTACTCCCCCGCCGACATGGCGGACGCCCGCTGCTCCGTCTGCGGCAAGGCCAAGCCCGAAGTCCGCAACAGCGAGCACATCTTCTTCAAGCTGGAGCTCTTCCGCAACTACCTCGCCGCCTGGCTCCGGGACCACGTCGCCACCGACGTCGCCAACAAGCTCCTCGAATGGTTCGGCCCCGACGCCAGGCTCCTCCCCTGGGACATCTCCCGCGACGCCCCCTACTTCGGCATCGAAATCCCCGGCCACCCCGGCAAGTACTTCTACGTCTGGCTCGACGCCCCCGTCGGCTACATGGCGTCGCTCCAAAACTGGTGCATCAAAAACAACGAGAGCTTCGACCTCTGGTGGAACAACCCCGACGCCGAGCTCTACCACTTCATCGGCAAGGACATCGTCCGCTTCCACTGCCTCTTCTGGCCCGCCATCCTCCACGCCTCCGACTTCAAGGGCCCCGACCAGGTCTTCGTCCACGGCTTCCTCACCGTCAACGGCGAGAAGATGAGCAAGTCCCGCGGCACCTTCATCAACGCCCGCACCTACCTCGACCACCTCGACCCCGCCGGCCTGCGCTACTACTACGCCTGCAAGATCAACAACACCACCGACGACGTCGACCTCAACCTCGAGGACTTCGCCCAGCGCGTCAACAGCGACCTCGTCGGCAAAATCACCAACCTCGCCTCGCGCGGCGCCCAGATGCTCCACAAGAACCTCGGCGGGCGCATGGGCGAGATGGACGAAAAGGGCCGCCTCCTCCTCGAAGAGGCCCGCGCCCGCGCCGAGACCATCGCGGAGCACTACGAGTCCCGCCGCTTCTCGCAGGTCCCCGTCGAAGTCTGCCGCATCGCCGACGCCGCCAACGAGTACTTCGACGCCGCCCAGCCCTGGAAGACCGTCAAGACCGACCTCGAAGCGACCCGCCGGACGCTCACCAACGTCCTCAACCTCTTCCGCGTCATCGCGATCTACCTCCAGCCGATCCTGCCGCGCTACGCCGAAAAGGTCGCCAGGCTCTTCGGCGAAGCGCCCTACACCTGGGCCTCGCTCCAGACCGCCCTCGAAAACCGCGCCATCGCCCCCTACGAGTACCTCGCCGTGCGCATCCAGCCCGAGCAGGTCGCCGCCATGGTGGAGAAATCCCGCGTCGCCCAGCCCCGGCCCGTTGAAACGCCGGCCCCCGAATCCGACCCCGTGGCGCTCAAGCCCGAGATCGACTTCGCCGCCTTCGACGCCGTCGACCTCCGCGTCGCCCGCATCGACAACGCCGAGACCGTCGACGGCGCCGACAAGCTCGTCCGCCTCGCGCTCGACCTCGGCCCCCTCGGCAAACGCACGATCCTCTCCGGCATCCGCGCCTCGTACCCCAACCCCGCCGTGCTCAACGGCGCCCTCATCGTCGTCGTCGCCAACCTCAAGCCCCGGAAAATGCGCTTCGGCCTCTCCGAAGGCATGGCGCTCGCCGCCGGCGTCGACGGCGACCAGTTCCGCATCGTCTCCCCCGCCGAGGGCGCCAGCCCCGGCGATCCCGTCGCGTAACAACATGATATGACCCCCTCCCCCGAAGCCCTGCCCCAGTGGAAGACGGCGCTGCGCCTCCTCAAGGCCATCGCCGAGCTTCCCGAAGCCGACCCCGGCCGCGACGCCCGGGTCGCCGAGGCGCGCGCGTTCTTCGAGGGATCCGGCGTCGACCGCCTGCGCCGGCTCGCCCGCCTCCTCGAGACCGGTCTCGCCGACCGCCAGCTCCTCTGCGCCCTCGTCCCCGTCGAGCGCGTCGCCGCCCGCGACCGCGTCGCCGACGCCGACATGGGCCTCGTCTCCCACGACCGCGCCGCCCCCGCCGCCGCGCCGCTCCCGCTCGTCGTCGTGGCCGACAACATCCGCTCCGCCGTCAACACCGGCGGCATCTTCCGCACCGCCGAATTCTTCGGCGCCCGCGCCGTGTGGCTGTGTGGCTACACCGCCACGCCGGAGCACCCCCACGTGGCGCGCGCCGCCATGGGCGCCGACAGCCTCGTCCCCTGGCGCGCCTTCGACCGCGTCGGAGACGCCCTCGACGCGCTCCGCGCCGACGGACGCCGCCTCTACGCACTTGAAACCGCCGAGCACGCGCAGGACGTCGCAGCCTGCGACTACGCATTCCCCGCCGCCCTGCTGCTCGGCAACGAACGATTCGGACTCGACCCCGAAACCCTGGCCCGGGCCGACGCCATCGTCTCGATCGCCGGCCACGGGATGAAGAACTCGCTCAACGTCGTGGCGGCCTTCGCCATCGCCGCCCAATGCATCCGCAGGAGGTACGACAACACATGAACATCGAAGCCATCAGAGCCCGCGCCGTCGAAAAGATGACCGGCATTCCCGAGCCCCCGTGCGAACCCGGGTACCGCCTCCACCACGGCCAGCGCGTCGAAGCCCTCGCCCTCGACATCGCCCAGCGCGAGAAGCTCGACGTCAACCGCGACCATCTCGCCATCGGCGCGCTCCTCCACGACATCGGCAAGGCGACGACCCGCGAGAACGAATCGCACGGCGAAAAAGGCGCGGACATCGTCCGGGCCGAGTTCGCCGACCTCATGGACGCCGACGACCTCGAGGCCGTGGCGCAGATCGTCCTCCACCACTACGACCGCCCGAACAGCATCTGGTTCGACGGCAAGGACAAGCCCGCGTGGCCCAAGGAAATCCTGATCGTCCAGGACGCCGACATGCTCGACCACTTCGGCGTCCCCGGCATCTGGCTCACCCTCCACTGGGCCGCGCACAAGGACTTCACGCCCGCCCGCACGAACACCGATTGGTTCACCTCGGAATACATGTGCTCCTGGCGCCGCGAAGCCCGCCGCTCCATCAACTTCACGGCCTCCCGCCGCATGCTCGAACTCCGGATCGCGCAAATGGACGACTTCTTCCGGCAGCTCAAGTGACAAAACTTTGTCGAAGAAGCGGCTGGCGGCTGGCGGCTGGCGGCTAGGGGATCCGGAGGCGGCTTTGTCGCGATCTTTGTCGCAAACCTTGTCGATCTCAGCGGCCAGTGGCTAGCGGCTAATGCCTTGGGCAACTTTGTCGAAAGCTTTGTCGAATCTTCAAGATCAGCCGGATCAGACCGATTGGACTGATCTTCAGGAAACCCGGGCACTTGCTCTGGCCAGCAGGGTTCGATGCTTGAAATTGGATGCCGAGCCAGCGCCGAAACGGCCAGCCTCGGGCTAGCCTTCATGCGGCACTGCCGTCGACTCGCGGGCGATGTACGTCGGTTGCGCACAACGCAGCCAGCGATCATTGTTTTCGAGGGCCCCCTTGCCCAGGGGCTGCTGCCT
Source organism: Kiritimatiellia bacterium (assembly GCA_050942875.1). Lineage (GTDB taxonomy): Bacteria > Verrucomicrobiota > Kiritimatiellia > RFP12 > UBA3636 > JAAZAI01. The sequence continues at coordinate 2,905 of JBMNOD010000091.1, read as the reverse complement.
CTCCGCCCGCTCAATCACAAAGCGCGCAGCCTCGCCACCCATGGCCGAAAGCGGCTGCGTCACGCTGGAAAGCTGTGGTGTCGTGCAAAGACAGACGCTGCTGCCGTCGATGCCGACAACCGAAATCTGCTCCGGGCAGACGATGCCCACATTGTACAAGGCGCGCATCACATGCATCGCGTAGTAATCCGAATAGCCCACAAGCGCCGTCGGCCGTTCCCCAACGGGCATCGCCCGAATGGCGGCGGCAATCTGTTTCGCAATCTCGGATTCATGGATCGTGCCTCGCTGCAGCGTCAGCGAGCCAGGGAACGACTCGTCGAAGACAATGTCGGGGCCTGCATCAATGCCAAATTCCCGGCACTGCGCAAGGAAGCCCTCCAAACGTGCCGCCGCCCCCGTCCCCGCATGGGGATGCATCGCCCCAATATAGCCGATCCGACGATGCCCCAGCTTGTGGAGCTCGGCGACGGCCATGGCGCTCGCCGCCGCATCGTCGAATTTGATCGTGTCAAGGTCCGCCGCGCCGTAGTAGTTGACTGCAACGACATTGCAGTTTCGCGCAACCAGCGGAAAAACCCATTCGGAATCCTCCTCCACGTGCAGCAGGATGAGGCCATCGACACGACGCGCGTTGAGCTTGTTCGCGCATTCGACGTCCGGCGGGCCGTCTCCCGTGCTGATCACAAGCAGGTCGTAGGCCTTCTCCCGGCAAACCCGCTCGATCCCCATGAGAATCGTGCTTTCATAGGCGAAGCCCATGCTGGACCCCGCCCGAGGCGGGATGTAGACGCCAATCGTAAAGGCATGTTGGCGTTTGAGCGCGCGACTTGCATAGTGAGGCGCATAATCCAACTCCCGCGCCACACGTAGAATCCGCTCCCGCAGCTCCTGACGACAGGAGATGTTGCCCGACGAATTGTTCACCACATGAGAAACCACTGCAATGGAACAGCCGACTTTTTCTGCAATGTCCTTCAATCTTGCACGTTGCATCCGTATCTATCCTCTGGTGTAAAACATCTCTCCCCTCGGAAGGGGAATTCACTTAAACAATCGAAACGCCTCATTAAAGGCTAAAAACGCGGTCGATGCAAGCGTTTTTTCTTTAACGTTGACTCAACGGTTTGAATGGCCTAACCTTGAATCTTTTTTGCAACCCGACTTTTTCGCAACCCGAAAGGCAAAATGAAAATCCCGAAACCTAAGATCATCCAAGGCGGCATGGGCGTTGCCGTTTCCAACTGGCGCCTCGCGCGCGCCGTATCGCGGCTCGGCCAGCTCGGACTCGTCTCCGGCACCGGCCTCACCCAGGTGTTGGCGCGCCGTCTCCAAAACGGCGACGCGGGCGGCGAGGCCCGGCGCGCAATCGCGCACTTCCCCTTCCCTGAAATGGGCAAACGGGTGCTCGACCGCCTGTTCGTTCCCGGCGGCATCCCGTCGACGAAGCCCTATCTCCCGGCCGAGGAGATCAGCGTCAAGGGCAACCGCTGGGCGGACGAGCTCATGATCGTCTCGAATTTTGTCGAAGTCTTTCTGGCACGCGAGGGCCATTCGAATCCCGTCGGCATCAACTATCTCGAAAAAATCCAGATTCCGCACCTGCCATCGCTCTATGGCGCGATCCTTGCAGGCGCCGCCGTCGTCGTCATGGGCGCCGGCATCCCCACCGACATTCCGCGCGCCCTCGACGCCCTGTCCCGCCACGAGGCCGCGTCCTACCCGATCCAAGTATGTGGCGCCACCGGATCCGAATCCTGCCGACGCACCTTCGACCCCGCCGAATTCATCGAGCCAGGCTTCGACGCCAGACCGATGCGTCGTCCCGACTTCCTTCCAATCGTTTCCTCCGATCTGCTCGCCACCATCCTGCTGCGCCAGACGGCCGGCAGCTCGATCGAAGGCTTCGTCGTCGAAAGGCCCACCGCCGGGGGCCACAACGCACCCCCCAGGGGCGCCAAGACATTCACGGAGGACGGCCAGCCGATCTATGGTCCGCGCGACGTCGTCTCCCTTGAAAAAATCCGCCAAATCGGCCTGCCGTTCTGGCTGGCCGGCGGCTTCGGCTCGCCCGAGGCCTATCGTTACGCCGTGGAACAAGGCGCCGCCGGCGTCCAGGTCGGCACGCCGTTCGCCCTCTGCACCGATTCCGGCATGCCCACCGACTACCGCCTCGCCGCGCTTCGCAAGACGCTGGCCGGCGAGATGCGCGTCTTCACGGATCCGCTTGCCTCGCCCACCGGCTTCCCGTTCAAGGTGGCGTCGATCGACGGCACGCTCTCCGACCCGGCGGTTTCCGCCGCACGCCGTCGGCTCTGCGACCTCGGCTACCTGCGTGAAATCTACCGCAAGCCGGATGGACGGATCGGCTATCGATGCCCGTCCGAACCTGTGGCGGCCTACGTCGCCAAAGGCGGCAAGGCGGAAGACTGCGAAGGACGCGAATGCTTCTGCAACGCCCTGCTGGCCGCAGGCGGCTACCCCCAACGACGCCCCGACGGCTATGTCGAACCCGGCATCATCACCCTCGGCGACGACGTGGTGAACATCGGCCGCTTTTGTTCACCCGACAACCTCGACTACACCGCCGCCGACGTCATTCGCACGATTCTCGGCTGAAAAAGGATCCCGGGGTCGGGATCCGACTTTGTCGCGAGCTTCTTTTTTCAGATCGGCCGGATCGTTCCGGCGGCTCTTGGCATGCTGGAGCGGCTTTGCCGCGAGTCGATGGGCCTTCCGACCATGGTCTGCACCTCCGTCGTCGGCTTCTTTCCCCATGGAATCTTTGCTACTAACCCGGCCATAATTCATGCTGCAAATCAGGGGCACGGGTTTTCCAACCCGTGGACGAACACGGACAGGAATGTCCGTGCCCCTTTCCCAACGCCAAATTCCAGATCCCATG
>JBMNOD010000015.1:0-54850 GCA_050942875.1 Kiritimatiellia bacterium | reverse complement strand
TGTCGCGGATGGAGCAGTCGCCCCGGATCGCCATCGCGGCGGCGCGGGCGGCGGCGTAGCCCTGGTTCTGGACGTCGGGCTGCATGCGGATGAGCGGCAGGCAGTCGCGGTGCGCGCTCACGCCGAGGCCGGTGACGGCGATGCCTTCGAAGCCTCGGGGAAGCAGTGCGCGAAGGGGGACGTTGGCGAAGCGCGGATCGTGCGCGGTGGGCTTGAGCATGAACATCGGGTGGATGATGAAGCCGTGCGTGTCGAAGTTGCTCCACGCGCGGTTGATCGTGTCCGTGTACGTGCGGTTGGCGAAGAAGTCCTGCGGCTGGAGGACGATGTCGCCCCGGATGCGGCGGCGTTCGCGGGTGTTGAGGATCGGGACGATGTCGTAGGCGTCGACGTACTTGCCGCGCGCGGTGACGAAGGCGCGGGTGGCATCGACGATGTCGCCGTCGAGGACGAAGGTGAAGTCGGTGTTCGAGTAGCTGCGGCCGATTTCAACGGGGGAGAGCCCGGCGCCCTGGATGACGGGTTCGTCGGCGAGGTCGCAGAGGATCTCGGCGCCGGCGGCGGCGGCGACATCGGCGTTGCCGGTGGCGTCGATCACGAATTTCGCGCCGATCACGCCGGTGCCGAACGGGGTGGCGACCGCGGCGCCGCAGGCGCGCGAGCCATCCATGGCGGCGGCGACGGTGAGCGCGTCGAAGAGCATCGTCGCGCCGGCTTCCGTGGCCTGGCCGAGGAACCAGGCGTTTTTCCAGACGACGTTCATGTCGCCCTTGGCGGGGTCGTAGTTTGGCTCGGGGCCCATGGCGAAGACGCCTTTGTCGATTTCGGTTGTGAAGCCGACGCGATTGCCGTAGTAGTAGCGGCCGATGCGGCCCGCCAGCATGACGCCGCCGAGCTGCGCGAGATTTTCGGCGCAGAGGGTGCGCATGCCCTCGCGCGCGGCGCTGATCGCGGCCGGCGCGCCGCCGGTGCCGCCGCCCGAGATGAAGATGTCGCAGTCGCCAAGCCGGGGCAGGGCGTTGAGGTCGAAGGGCAGGACAGGGCGATCCGTGAAGCGGAACGAGCGGTCGCGCCGCACGATGTCGAACGGATGGTCGGCCGGGGCTTCCCCGAAGCCGGCCGGCTTGGGCGCGGGAAGCGCATTGGCGAGCGCCTGCACCTCGGCGGCGGTGGCGGAGTCGCCGACGAAGACGGGAAGCGCGGCGGAGGGGGCGTAATCCTCGCGGACGCCGTCGCCGAAATCGACGCTGACGAGATCCGGGCAGGCGACGGCCTCGGGCGCCCATGCGGCGTTGCGGAAGGCGGCGTTTGCGGCGGCGAAGTCGAACATCGAGTTGCCGGTGAAATTCCAGTCCATGGCGAGCCGGAAGGCGGGGTAGGCGTGGTCCCGGTAGTTTACGGGCTCGGGCAGGCGTTCGGCGCAGACGTTCGAACAGCCCTCGGGCGCGCCGCCGATGGCGAACATCGTCATGGAGCGCCGCCCCGGGACGAACGGACGCATCGGGACGCCGGCCTCGCGGGCGAACGTCGAGCGCCAGGTGGCGTCGACGACGACCTTGGCGGCGACGGCGTGGAAGCCGGCGCGGTTGGCGAAGAGGGCGCCGCAGATTGTGCCGTCGGCGTCGCGCATCGGACGGATGGGGCGCATCTCGAAAAGGAAGTCGATGTCGGCATCGATCAGCGCCTTGTCGAGACGGTGCTTGATTTCACGCGGACGGAGCATGGCGTCCGTGCCCGTCAGGCGGCGATAGGCGTCGCTCTTGGGGCTTTGGAGGTCGAGCGTGGCGCAGACGTCCTCGCCGAAGTAGGTGCAGGGCGTGGCGAGATAGACGTCGAGGCCGGCCTTGCGCAGGTCGAGCGCGAGGGCGACGGCGGGGAGCGTGCCGCCGATGACGAGGACGTCGGCTTGGGCGATGACGGGAGCTTGGTAGATCATGGCAAGGGTCTTTCCGGGACGTTTCCGCCTTGTGGCGGAGGAGTTGGGGCATGTTGTTTTGACGCCCTTGCATTGTATCGAATCTGGACGGGAAAGGGAAGACGGGAAGTTCAATGATGCGTGATGCGTGATGAGCGATGAGTGATGAGGAGATGGAAATTGGAAATTGGAAATTTGGCCGGGGGCGGTTTCGCCGAGTGGGGATGGCCACAAAGAACACAAAAACATCGGTGGCGCGGCGTGGGTGGAAGTTTTTTTGAACTGCAAAACGAAATGCACAGAAAAAGTCTTTGTGGCTTTTGGTGTTTTTTGTGGCTATTTCGCTGCGAACGGGCACGTGAAATAGCGCACGGCAAGCGACATGCGCGAGCGGTTGCCACGCAGTCGAGGTGGCTGGCCGGGACGGCGTCGCCCCACCTCGGAGGCGCACCGCCACGCGCCGATGGCGCGGGACGACACGCGGCGGGGACGCCGCGTCCACGGGGCGAGCGCGGAGCCTCGCGTTTCCAAGGCGGGCGCACCGCCACGCGCCGATGGCGCGGGACGACACGCGGCGGGGACGCCGCGTCCACTTTGCCGCGGTGAAATATTGATCGGTCGGATCAGACAGATCGGACGGATCGTGTGTTCGACAAAGTTCGCGACAAAGTTTGGTGGCGGCTACGTCGCCGCACACCCATCGAGCAGCTCCGCGGCGCGTCGTGCGACGGGGAGCGAGGGATCGACGATGACGACGCCGGGGCCGGCGACCTTTTGGATCACGGGCTTCAAAAAGGGATAGTGGGTGCAGCCGAGCACGAGATGGTCGACGCCGACATCGAGGAGCGGCTGGATCGCCTCCCGGACGGCGGCTTCGGTTCCCGGGGAGTCGAGGTCGCCGGCTTCGACGCGTTCCACAAAGCCGCGGCCGACGGCCGTGACGATCCGGGCGCGATCGGCGAAGCGCGCCGAGGTCTCCTTGAACAAGCGGCCGTGGAACGTGTTTTCCGTGGCCAGGATGCCGACCACGCCGCTCTTCGAGTGCAGCGCCGCCGGCTTGACCGCCGGCTCCATCCCCACAAAGGGCACGTCGAACGTGGTGCGCAGGGAATCGATGGCGACGGCGGTCGCCGTGTTGCAGGCGACGACGATGACTTGGCAGCCTTGGGCGAGGAGCATTCGCGTGATGTCGTGCGCACGCGCGCGGACGAGCGATTCCGGCTTGCCGCCATACGGGCAGTATTCCCAGTCCGCAATGTAGAAGACCGCCGCCTCCGGGCGGAGCCGCCGGAATTCCCGGACGACCGACACGCCGCCGACGCCGGAATCGAAAAAGCCGATGGTGCCGGGGGCGGGGGCGGGACGGTCGTGGTCAGCCGTGCCGGGGACGGGGCGTGCCATCGACCTCTCCCTCGGGTTGGCGGGGTTGTGGGGCGGCTCTATTTCCCATGGCTGCCGAGAAGGTCTTGTGAAAGCTTCTCGTATTGCGCGCGGTCGGTGCCGATGAAGACGTCGGCGCCGGCGGCGAGCTTGCGGATGATTTCACGGCTCTTCGGAAGGTCGCCGCGCAGGAAGTGGACCTGGGCCACATGGAGGTGGACGCGCAAGTCCTTGTCGTTGAGCTTCAGCGCGGTGTCGAAGGCTTCGCCGGCCGCGTCAACCTGGCCCTTTGCCAGGAGGATTTCGCCCAGCGTGTCCCAGGCGGCGTAGATCTGGTTGTCCGTTTTGAAGGATCTGCGGATGATCGTCTCGGCTTCGTCCAGTTTGTTGAGCTTGAGCTTGGCGACGGCGAGGTCGTTGAGCACCAGGATGGAGTCCGGGGCGGCTTCGAGGGCGATTTCCAGATAGTCTTCGGCGGAGGCATGTTCTTCGCGTTCGAGCGCCAGCGAGCCGAGGATGTAGTTGGCAAAACCGTGGCGGGGGGCGCGGTGGAGGATTTCCCGGGCTGTTTTCAGCGCCGCGTCCTTGTCCACCAGCGCATGGTCGGTTGCGAGAATGCGGTCGAGCAGGGGGACGATGTTCGGGTTCGGGGCGCATTTGAGCGCCGCCTTGAAGCATTCCCGGGCCTCGGTGTAGTTGCGGGTGGTCAGGTGCATGCGCCCTTTCACGAAGAGCGTCCGGAAGTCGTCCTTGCCTGCGACGCGCTCGAGGTCGGCCGCGGATTTGCGAAGGCTCTCGAGCGCGGCCTCGGCCGCCTCGGTCGTCTTGGCGTCAAGGTAGAGCTGCGAGGCGATCACGCTCATCACGATGTGGGCTTCGGCGTTGTTCGGATCGATTTCGATGAGTTCTTGCGCGATGATTCGCGCGCGGTCGATTTCGCCGGCGACGAGTTCGAGCCCTGCCGTCTCGTAGAGCAGGCGTTGCCGGGGCACGCCGGCCGTCTTCGCCTGGGCCAGGTATTTCTGGGCCTTCTCCGTGTCGCCGTTCATGACGCTGATGCGGACGAGGCCGATGAGCGCATGGTGGTCGCCGGGATCCTCGGCGAGGATCTCGTGATAGAGGCGTTCGCTCGCCTCGTGGTCGTTGCTGTGCATGTACACGTCGGCCATGACGGTGCGCAGTTTGCCGCGGTTTTCCGGCTTGAGGTCCTTCAGTGCGCGGGTGAGCGATTTCAAGGCCAGGTTCTTCTGGCCCGACATGGCCCAGGACCAGCCGAGCTTTGCGAAGGCCTCGGGGGAGCTGACGTAGCCGAACGTGCGCGACAGCGCCCAGACGTCCAGCGGCGCCTTCAGCTTCTGCTGGAACGCCTCAAGGTCGGCCCAGGCCTTGTCCTTCAACTCGGGGTGCATGCCGCCTTGGATCATCGTGGCAAAGTTGAGCAGCGCGCTGATGTTGTCGGGGTCGAAGTCGTGGACGCGGCTGTAGATCGTGAAGGCGTCCTCCTTGCGATCGAAGGTTTCGAGCAGGAAGCCGAGGTTGTTGCCGACGATGCTCACCTGCCCCTTGACGAGCTGCTGGTAGAAGCGGTTGCGATAGGAGTCCTTGTCGTCGATGCGTTTCAGCGCGGGTTCGAACGCTTCCATCATGTCGAGGTAGGGGGCGACCAGATCGCGCTGGGCGATTTCCTTCATCTGCACGGGGTCGGCGCCGAAGAAGGCGAGTCCGTTGGGATAGACCTCGTAGTCGCCGAAGTTCCACAAGTCGGGATGGAGGCAGAGGCCGAGCTGCGACGCCACGTCCTTCTCGCCCGTGATCCATTCCTGCACGAGCGGGAAAAGGCCGATGTCCGCCGTGTTGCGCAGCCGGATGCTCTTGAGCTTGTTTTTGACGCGCGTCTGCGCGATGCGGTTGTTCGCCTGCGAGAGATTGAGCATGTTGACGGGAATGCCCAGCTCGCGCGCCCGGATCTTCACCATGTCGTCGAACACGCCGTTGGTCAGCAGCCAGGTGCGCCCTTCCAGGTTGTTCAGAAGATAGTCCGCGTACATCCAGACGAACCGCATGCGCTTGTGGTCGGCGTCTTGGCGGCTTGTGACGATCGTCGAGACGCCGAGCGCGGCGGCCAGCAGCACGGCGCCGTAGCGGATCGCTTGCGGAAGCCGGTTCGGCGCGCCATTGGTTTCACGTGGGAACAGGATCAACGTTTGCGCGTGGAGATAGGCCATGAGATAGCCAAACGTCAGCGCCGTCATTGCATAGGGCACGATCTGCAGCGAGTCCTTGCGGTAGAGCTGCCAGGGGGACACGCGCGTGTCGAGGATCACCGCCAACGTCACGCCCAGGACGACGAGATGCAGGACGTAGAAGCTCCAGTCGCGCTCGCCGTTGAGCGCTCGCCGGCCTGTCATCAGAATCGCGAGGCACGGCGCCACCGTCATGCCCAGGAGGATCATCCATCCGGCGCGGGGCAGGCTGCCGAAGATGCCCGAGAGGATTTCGCGGCCCAGGCGTTTGACAACGCCAAAATAGCCGTTGATCCGCAAGAGTTCGTAGCCTTCGGTTCCGTGGAACTCCCAGGCGTTGACGAGCAGCAGCATGCCGCTTAGCAGCGTGAGCAGCACGATGCGGCCCAGGACGCGCCCCGTCAGGCGGTTGGTGCTCCACAGGTTGAACAGGATGAAGAGATAGAGCAAAGGCGCAAACGCCACGAAGCAGGAGGTTTGGGCCATGCCGGCGCCGTAGAGGATGCAGAAGCCCCAGAGGAGGCCGATCTTCCTTGTGGCCACGAAACGCAGCGCCAGGAAGATCGAAGCCAGCAGCCACAGCAGGTAGAAGGAATCGATGTACGGCTGCGTGGCCGCCACCCAGTAGGGCGGACAGAAGGCGAGCGTCACGGCCGCGAAGACGCCGGCGGTGACGCTCATCGCCGCCGAGTCTCTGCGCGCCTGCTCGCCGTGGATGGATCGCCAGTGCTCGCCATCCAGCATCAGGTCGATCAGCGTCGCCGCCACGAGGTACATGAAGCCCACGGCCAGCGCGCTGATCGTTGCGCAGAGCGTGTTGACGACCAGGACGAGGTTGGCGCCGCCCGCATGGACTGCCAGTCCGATGAGTTTGCGCCAGACCACGTGCCGGACGATCAGGTTCGCCTCGTCGCCCGCCATGTTGAACAACGTGCTCGCCGGATTGCCCGGCAAGACGCCGCTCGACAATGTTGTCAGATAGGCGGCAAAGGCCGCAACTGCGACAACGAGAGCGATCAGAAAATGGAACCGCCCGAAGGCGCTTGCCTTCGACGCCGATTCTTCGTTTGCCTTGATTTGTTCGACCGCAGCTTGCTGACTGCCCATGTTGAAATCTCCTGGTGGTTTCGAAAACACATGAATTCTAGCAGGAGTTGAGCCTGAAGTAAAGAAAAGGGAGCAAAGGGAGAAAATTCTGGCATTTACAGCGGCGAAGATCGTGTGGTATGATGGAAGGCATGAAAGCTTTGCTGGCGCAGTTTCCGGGTCTCAAGCCGGGAAGACGCGACCGCCAAGGCCAGGCCATGGTCGAATACATGCTGGCGGCGGTGGTCGTGATCGGCCTGCTTTTTGCCATGGCCTATCTTCTCTACGCCTTGAAGCAGAATGGCAACCGGGTGCTGGATCTGGTGGCCTCTGAATATCCATGAACCGCGAATTGCGAGGAAAGGAGCACCACACATGAAAATGAAATTGGACAAGTCCCGTCAAGGCCAGGCCATGGTCGAGTACATCATCATCGTCGTGGTCATTGCGATCGCCGCCCTGGTGGTGTTTGGCCTCTTTGGCGACACGATCAAGAAAAAGATGAGCGGCGCCGTCTCGTCGCTTGACGAGGATCTGGGCTCGCAGGCTCAGTCGGAAGCGAGCGAATCTTCCGCCGACCAGCTCCGGAATCTCGACGCCGACGGCTCGTTTTAACTCATCCCGCCACCGATCGGAGGCGTGGAGCCATGGCCAGCCCGAATCTTGGACGCAACGCCGTCCCGGCTCGTTCGTCGAGCGCTTCCCGAACCTCGCGTTCCGGGCAGGCGGCGCTTGAGACGTTCATCGTCGTGTTCATCGTCTGCCTGTTGCTGTTCGGCTTGTTGCAGGCGGCAATGGTCTTTAGCGGGCGCGAGGTGCTGCACCATGCGGCCGCCCGCGCCGCGCGCGCCCGCGCCGTGGGCTTCAACGACTGGATGGCGTTCAAGGCGATGCGCGTTGCCTCCATTCCGAATTCCGGTCGGATGCTGGAGCCGGCGTTCACGCCGTCGCAGGCGTCTGCGCCTTTTGGCGGCAATCCCTCGCCCGGCGAGGCGTGGGACGCGGCGATGACCGCCGTCCCGGGCGTATCGGAGCGCGCGGCGCTGGAGCGCGTCCGCGTTCCGGCCTATTTGGCTTCCGACAACCATGCGCGAGCCAACTATGTGCTCAACTACACCGAATGGGATCGCGGTTCGCCGCGGGAGCATGAGCAGGCGTCCGCATTCGGCACAGGCACGTTGCGCTACCGCGTCGAGCAGGACTTCCCGCTGACGATGCCGCTGCGTTCGCTCGTCTTCCCCTTTGCGCAGACAGACGAGGACGGCATCGGGCGCGTTTCGATTTCGGGCGAGGCCGAGGCCGGCCAGCACGCCTCGCTTTATCTGGAGCCCTGAATCCATGCGAACGTCGTCTTCCATCCGCCGCAAAACCTGCCGCTCCGATCGCAACGAACGCGCCTTCGCCGGACGCAGCGGCCAGGCGATCCTCTTCACGGCGATGGCGATCGTGATCCTGCTGTTCGCGGCGCTCTGGATGGCGGACGTCCATCGGATCGTCTTCGTCAAGAACCGCAGCCAGAATGCCGGGGACGCCGCCGCGCTGGCCGGCGCGCGCTGGCAGGCCTCGACGCTGAACTTGATCGGCGAGCTCAACTTGATGCATGCCGCAGCCCTCGCCGCCGGTGCGATGGATGCCGTCGATGTCATCACCAACACGCAGATCCGGCTTTGCTTCACCGGCCCGATGACGGGCGTGGCGGCGGCGCAGCAGGGCGCCAAGCTCAATGGCATGAACGTCAACGAAGACTTCACCGCCTTCGTCCGCGAGCACGCCGCGCAAGTCCGCAATCAGTATGGGGCCTCGGTCGGCGGCTCCACGGCGCTGCCCGAGCCGTGGCCGGGTGCGTGGGACGAGTATGCCGACATGCTCAACGCCATTGCCAACGACGGCGTCGCCGCCGGCGTTGACAATGCGGTCTTCTACACCGACCCCATGGGAGGGCATGTTCTGCTGGACATGGCGTTCTACGACGCCATTGCCGGACGGGACTGGTGCTGGTTCTACCGCGAGCATCCCACGCTTCTCGAGGAGTACGCGGACTACCACTGGTGGCCCGGCATTTCCCCATGCCCTCTGGTGCCCTTTGCAACCTGCGAGATGCTTGGCCTCTGGCTGACGCCCCAGCCCCGCCGCTTTAGCAGCGTGCTGGCTTCGAGCGCGTATCAAGACGCCGCCGCGGACGCCGATCTGGCGATCGCATCGCCGATCAATCCGGCCGTGCTCGATCTTGAGCAGATTTGGTTTTTCTACATGCCGGGCCGCTGGGGGCGGTGGGTCGCCTTGGATGATCCGTTCCCCGTGGACGGCACCGTGAAGGAACAATACGACTACACGGGCGCGGATTCCGTGATGCGCGTCGAGGCGGGCATCACGCGCTTTACGTCCGACGGCGGCACCGAGGCGGACGACACGATCGTCTGGACGGGCGCGGCCAAGCCCTTTGGGCATCTGGAAGTGGACGGGCAAGCGACGCGTCCCAATGCGGCGCATCTCGTGCTGCCGGCCTTCCGCAACGTCCGCTTGATCCCCGTGGACGGCTCCACGGCGTCCGCGGCCGGGAGCTTCAATCTCGCCTGGCGTCGACACTGCATGGAGCATCTGCCCCTCTATCTGCGCCAAGGCCCCACGCCTCACACATCCTGCCGCTATTGCCGCAACCTCTTCGTCTGGGAGCAGCCGCGCTTTCGGCAAACCGGCGTCGCCTGGTTGAGCACCAATAGCTGGCAGTGCACGATCAGCCCTCCCGGCGGCGGCGGCCCCGGCGGCGGCACCCGCCGCGCGCACTGAGCGCAACGTGGGGTGCGTGGGAGGAGTTCAAGGGAAGCAGGCGTTGTTTGCTTGGCATGCCGTTTCAGCATAGCAAGCGAGGTTTGACGACGATGAAATACAACTGGATTCTTTTCGCAGCATGTGGCGCCATGATGGTGATCGGGTGCGTGGGGCCGCGTGTCGATCATGGCGGCGCCCCGGTCGTCTTTGTGCAAGTGTCGGATTCGCACTATGGCAATCCGCTTCATGCCTACCGCTTCCGCCAGGCGGCCGAGCAAATCAATGCGTTGCCTTTTGACGTGGCGGTTGTCGTGCATACGGGCGATTTCTCGTCGGACAACCTGCACATCGAGGCGACGGGGGCCGGGGTGTCGAACTTGCTGTCGCTCATTGACAAGCCGTTGCTTTGCGTGCCGGGGAACCACGACCTGCTGGCGAAGGGCGCCAATGCCGAGAAGCGGCTGGCGGCCTGCGCCGATGTCTATTCGCGCTACATCGGGCCGCTGGGGTCGGTGTACGAAACGAACGGCGTGGTGTTCATCGCCGTCTACACGGAGCCGCTGCGGGGGCAGTCGCCTTCGGTTGCGATCGAGGGCTTCGATCCGCTGGCGTGGCTTGAAGCGGAGATCAAGAAGGCCGGGGACAAGCCGACGTTCGTCTTCACCCACACGCCGGACGGCGAGGACTTCTACAACAACGAGCTGCATCCGGGGTGGCCGGAGGAGAACCGACGCGCGTGGCGCCGGGTGCTGGCCAGGGGCAATGTGAAGGCGATCATCGCCGGACACTACCACCGCGACGAGCTGCAGCAGGGCGAAGACGGCATCCCGCTGCATGTCGGGAACGCGATCGCGAATTTCTGGGGCCGCCAGGCGTCTTTTCGGATCTACACCTATGAGGCCGGCCGTTTGTCGTATCGAACGGTCTACATCGAGGATCCGCCTCCGCGGATGAACGTCAATCCCGATGGCACGACGGGGCCGCCGACGGTGGGCGCTGGCGATTCGGATTGAGTCGCTAGTCGCTAGTGGCTAGTGAGTCTAAAGAAGGGCGAGCATCAGGTTCGCCGCGTTGAACATGGCGTGGGCGGCGATGCAGGCGAGCAGCGACCCCGTGCGGATGCGGATGATGGCGAGCAGGGCGCCGAAGAAAATGAGCGCGGGCACGACCGGCGCATGAAGATGGAGCAGGCCGAAGCAGATCGAGGAGAGGATCGTGGCGACCGTGGCGCCATGGTGTTGGCGCAGGGCGTCGAGCAGGATGCCGCGGTAGAGGATTTCCTCGGCGGCGGGCGTCAGGGCGATGCAGATGAGCCCGGCGGCGAGGGCGGCGCCCTGGCTGGTGCCGGGCAGGTCGAGCGATTCGATGATCGGCTGCACGTCAGGCGGCAGGCCGGTCCACCACTTGATGAGGGAGCCGGTCAGCCAGGCGAGGCCGATGGTTGCGGGCAGGACCGCGAGGCCGATGCAGAGGCCGCGCGCGATGTCGCGCAGGGGGTCGGTCGTGCCGAGCAGCGTCCGAGGGGTCGTGCGTTGTTCGATGTGGCGTTTGAAGACGAGGGCGGCGGCAAAGGCGGGCATGATCAGCATGGCGACGGCATGCGCCGCCGTGATGGGCTGGGGCTTGGGCGGCCCCGAGCCGAGGATCCCCGCGACGATGCCGCCGGAGACGCCGAGCAACCCGAAGGCCAGAACCAGGAGGGCGTCGGCATCGGTCCAGCCGCGCGTCGGCTCCGGGGATGGGCGGGGGGTCATTTGACGATCCGGATCGTCTTGACCGCCGGCACCGCCTTGCGGAGTTCGGGGCGCAGCGTGAAGACGATGTTGAGGGACCACAGCCGCCGGAGCATGTGGAGCGGCAGCAGGAGAAGCGCGTTGAAAAAGGGTTGCGGCAAGAGAAGCCCCATGGTGATGAAGGCGGTCGGGCCGAAGAGGAGGCTGGCGCTCATGATCAGCATCGTCGTGACGGCGATGACGAGCAGCAAAGCCGCAAAGTAGCGGACGAGCCAGAATCCGGAGATCCGCAACGCTGCGGCGAAGGCGGGGAGGAACCTCTTGTTTTCGAGGACGATGAGGGGGACGATGACGTCTTGGATGTAACCCATCAGCAGGGTTTTGACGAGCCAGAAGAGCAGGGCGGCCTTGAAAATTTGCAGCAGCAGTTCGTTCGGTGTCGGGACGTCCGCCGGCACGTCGGCCAGTGCCCGGATCATGGTGGCCAGCAGCGTGATTTCTGCAGCTTTGAAGAGGAGCCGGATGAAGAAAAGCCCCCGGAAAAGCGTTTTGGCCGCGGCGTCGCTTTCACTCCACGAGACGAACAGCGGGCTGTCCGGCATGTAGAGGCGGGTGAGGAACATGACGTGGCCTCGGGCATTGAACCACACGCCGATCACGATGATGAAGAAGATCCACATGCCGGTCGCGGCGAGCGCGGTGTGGTTCTTGGGCCCCTTGAACCAGTCGACGAACCCGATCGAGGCGTCTCGCACGGCTTCGCCCATGAGGCTTGCGGCATCGCCGGCGCGGTTCACGGCCCCGTGTTGCGAAGGGGCGCCGGCATCCTCCTCCATCATTTGGGCGAAGCCCTCCCGGAGCTTGAGGGTGTTCGACTTGACGATTTCCTGCAGCGTGGGGCTGCTTTGGCTGACGAGGGCGAGAAAGTCGGGGGAGGTGTGCTGGTAAAGCAGGGAGAACATGACGCAGAGGGCGAAGAGGAGCCAGCGTCGGAAGGAGAAGCTCGAAAAGAGGATGTGCTGGGTCTGCCGCCAGCCTGTGGCGAGCGCCCGGAGGCATTTGACTTTGAGCCGGCTGGCATCGTGTTTTGCGGTGGCGTCCGGTTGCACGTCGGTGGAAGCCTCGGGCTCGGCGAAGGGCGAGGCGAGGGGGACGAGTTCGATGGCGACAGGGCCGTGCCGATGCAGGACGACGGGGGCGTCGCCAGGGGGCGGCAGCGGGGGCGGGGTGGTCGCCGGATCGGGTTTTGGCGGGGGGAAGAGCGATTCGATCGTCGAGGCTTTGCGCCATTCCGAATTGAAGGCCTTGGACCAGACAAAGTCCTCGGCGCCGAACTTGCCGTCGGTGGCGGCTTGGCGAAGGTCGTCCCAGGAAAGCGGTTCGGAGACTTTGCCGTCGACGGAATAATACCAGGCGACTCTCATGGTTCGGGGAATGGGACTTCGGCGCGAGCGGCCATGCGTTCGCGGGCATGCTCGATCAGCGGCTTGGCGGTTCGTCCGGTGATGGACTGCTCGAAGACGGTTTTGTGGAAGGTTTCGCCTGGGAGCGTGTACAGGAAGAACAATGCCACGAGGATGGCCAGGAGGGTCGTGGCGGTCGCCAGGGCGGCGCCGATGATGGCGTCAGCGGGCTGGCCGACGAGGATGCGGATGAATTTTTTGGAAAGATAATGGACGAGCGCGCCGATGGCGGCGGCGGCGATGATCGCGCCGGCCATGGCGAGAATCTTCCAGGGGACTTCCTCGCCGGTGAACACCTCGGTCTTGAGCAGCGGGTAGACGAGGCGCAAGACGACGACGCCGGCGCCGAGGGCGAGCAGGCGGGCGCATTCGCCGGCCAGGCCGCGCACGGAGCCTGCGATGCAGAAGACGAGCACGAGCACGGCGGCCGCGATGTCGATGGATGCGGCGACGTTCAGGCTGTCGAGCCAGGCGAGCGTGGGCATGGGCGGCGTCTCCTATTGTCCCCGGCCGCGGGGGTCGTCCGGGAACACGATCCTGAAACGCGTGAGGGCGAGACCCGCTTCGCGGGATCTGCCGGCCTTCAGCAGGGTCTGCTGGAAGAGCCAGAAGGCGTCTGGGTTCGATTCGTCGAGCTTGACGGCCTCCGCGGCGGCGAGCAGCGCGTCGGCGGGGCGTCTGGCGGCGCGGGCCTCCATGATCTTGTCGTCGATTTCAAGCTGGAGGCCGGCGGGGCGGCTGGCGTCGATCTCCTTGAGCCGGGCGAGGGCTTTTTGGCGCTCCACGGCATACGCGTCCTGCGGTGCGTTGATGAGGAAGCGGACATAGTGCGCGGCAGCGATCTGGGGGTCGTTGAAATGGGGCTTCTGCATGAGGGCGGCGAGGTTGAACAAGGCCACCGGATCGTTGGGGTCGGTGATCAGCGCTTCGTCGAGGAGCTGCCTGGCGTACTCCATGTTGCCCTTTTCCATCTCGCAGACGGCCATGCCGGCCAGGAGGTGCGGCTTGCGGTTGACTTTGGCGAAGGCGCGTTCGAACGCGCTGATCGCGCCGTCGGGGTCGCCCGCTTCGCGTCGTGCCAGGGCCAGGCCCTCCAGCGCGTCGGTGCCGCCTTCGCGGTCAAGCCGATCGGAGGCGTCGAAAGAACGGGCGGCGCCCTTGTAGTCGCCTGACAGGAGCTGGGCCATGCCGAGGTTGTAGTGGACGAGGGCGTTTTGGGGGTTGAGCTTGGCGGCGCGGGCGAGGTGTTTTACGGCCTGAGGATGGTCGCCGTCGCGCAGGGCGGCCTGGCCGTTGCGAATCGCTTCGTCCGACGTCTCCTGGCTGCAACCGGAGACGATGGCGGCCGTCAGAACCGTCAGGAGCAGTGATTGGGCTGAAGCGAGGGCAATGGCGCGCATGCTCTAGTCCTTCGGGCCGCAGATGGCCTCAATCATCTCGTCCGCGCTGGTCGCGGCGAGAAGCTTCTCGCGAACGCGCCGGCTGGCGAGCTGGCGGCTGACTTCGGCGAGAAATTTGATGTGGGAGTTCGCATCGGCACGAGGGCTCAGCGTCGCCACGAAGATGTTGCTCGGCGCACCGTCGAGGGCGTCGAACTCGATGGCTTCCTGGGCCAGCGCGATGATCGAGACGAGTTGATCGACGGCATCCGTCTTCGCATGGGGAATCGCCACCCCATATTGCATGCCCGTGGACATTTTGCCTTCGCGTTCGACCAAGGCGGCATGGACGGCATCCCGCTGGTCGGGGGCCACCTTGCCATTTTCCACGAGGATGTCTGCGATTTGCGCAAGCACCTCGGGCTTGTTCTTCGCGGTGATGGATGTCGAGAATACGGTTTTTGCCAGCCGATCGGCCAGTTCTTTGAGTGATTCGTTCACAGTTGATGTTTCGCCAGAAGTCTTGACCGCCCCGCATCCAAAAAAGACCGGAAGCGATTCTTGGGAAGGCGCTCCTTAAAGAATGGCCATGGATTATCGCATGGATGGCTTCTTTTGTCCATGAAAATCCAGCAGGTGGCCCAGCACGCGAAGTCCGGCCTTCCAGAGGAAGGCGATGTCGGCGGGACGGCGGATCGAGAGAATCTGGCGCAGCAGGAAGCGGGGCGTGAGGAAGGAGGTGTAGAGGCCGCGGATGAGCGCGAGGATTTCCTCGTCGGGAATCGGCGTCTTCATGATCGGCTCGCGCATGTCGTAGCGGTCCCAGTCCTCGGTGCGGAGCCAGCCGTTGGCGCGGCACTCTGCAAAGAGGGGCGTGCCGGGGTAGGGGATGACGATGGTGCCCTGGAGCGTGTCGATCCAGCCTTTGTCGAAGAGCGAGCGCGTCATCGCGACCGTCGCCCGGGCGTCTTCCAATGTCTCCCACGGGTAGCCGATCATGCAGGTGACGTGCGGGCGGAGCCCCGCGCGTCGGGCCAGGCGCATGGAGTCCTCGATGCCCTTGGCGGCCGGGCATTTTCGGATGCGCTGGAGCGTGGCTTCGGAGGCGGATTCGAGGCCGAAGAGCACGAACCGGAAGCCGGCCTTGGCCATGAGCGCGTATTGCTCCGCCGTCAGCACGCCGGGGATCATGTTGCACCCCATCACCACGCGCTTGTGGTAGCCGCGGGCGATCATGCCCTCGCAGAATGTCCGCAGCCACACGCCCGCCGGGAAGCAGCCGGAGTCGTCGAAGATTTCCTTGACGCCCTGGCGTTCGACGAGGCGGCCGACTTCGTCGAGCATCTGCTCGGGCGTGCGGGCGCGCCAGTTCGGGTAGAGCGTGGTCCAGGAGCAGAAATGGCACTTGCCCCACCAGCAGTCGCGCCCGGCCATCGTGTAGGTGCCGGGCGTCTGGCGGAAGTTGCCGTTCTCGCGGCTGTACAGCGCCCAGCGCGTCAGGTCGCGGTCGATCTCCGGGAGGTCTTCAAGACGGTTTTTGGAGAGGTCGAAGGGACCGCTGTTGTGCGTGGCGCCGTCGGGACCCCGCCACCAGAAGCCGGCGGGGATCGGGGCGCCCTGCTCCAGGTGATCGACCAGGCCGCGCATGGAGAAGTCGTAGTCGCCGCCGCAGAGGATCCAGTCGGCGCGGCAATGGGCGAGGGATTCCTCGGGGAGGGCGGTGACGTGGTCGCCGCAGAGCACGATGCGGCAGGCGGGGACGAGGTCTTTCAGCGCATCGACGATGCGCCAGGTGGGCTTGACGACGGGGGTCTTCGTTTCGAGCAGGAAGATGTCGGCGCCGAGCGCGGCGTAGCGGCGCTGGAATTCCTCCGGTGAAAGGCTTTCGGCGATGCCGTCGATCCAATGGACGTCGTGCCCGAGGCTCTTGAGGAGCGTCGCCGCCGAGGCGGGCACCATGGGATAGACGTAGGTGGGCTTGCTGAACCATTGGAACTGGCGGTTCTGCGAGAGAAGCGGAACGCCTTTGTCGGAGGGAATGGGCGCGTAGCCGACGAGGATTTTCATGGCGTGGCGGCGGTGTCTGAAACGTGGTCGAAGGGCCGGACTTCGCGAGCCATGTCGCGGGCGAACAGGCCGCGGAGGAAGCCGATCCCATAGGTGAAATGAGTCGCGACGACGCCCGCCCAGGTGACGAGCCACACATGCGGACGACGCAGCGAGACGGACGAAAGGAATGTCAAAATCGCATAGATGGCGAGGACGCCCAGATAGAGCATGCGCAGCACGGGATGCAGGAAGGCCAGCGGCAGCCCGACGGCGCCGCCGAGCACGAAGAGGCTGGGGAGCATGTAGACGAGCCGGCGGGACGTGGCGGGGAAGCGCCGGGCGAAGAAGCCGCGGTGCCGGGCGTAGCGGCCGACTTGCCGCAGGTGCGGCCCGAAGAGCGGGCGTCGATGGTGCGTGACGACGACGCGCGGGTCGTAGACGATGCGCTTGCCCAGCGTGTGGACGATGTCCTGGCAGAGGATCGTGTCCTCGCCCGGCCAGTAGCGTGTGTTGAAGCCGCCGAGCTCGCGCAGCGCGTCGGCTCGCACGATGAGGTTGCAGCTTGGCAGGTCGTCCTCGTCGCAGACGCGCGTGGGCGTGTAGCGCCGACGCCTGCCGCCGGAGACGAAAATGTTTTCATAGACGCGTCCGCCCATTTTCGAGAGGAAGGGGTCGGACGGCGGCGTGATGGCGGGGCCGCCCACGGCGGCGATCGACTCGTCGGTGAAGTACGGAATGGCGTAGCGGAGCCAGTCGGCCAGGGGCGCGGCGTCGTCGTCCACGAACGCGATCAGCTCGCCGATGGCTTCCTGGATGCCGAGGTTGCGCTTCTCGGCGGGGCGGACCTTGCCGGTGGGGATTTCGCGGACGCCCGGCCCCCAGTCGCGGCCGGTCGGCTCGTCGGGCAGGACGACGATTTCAAGCGAGGGCCAGTTCTGGCGGCGCAGCGCCTCGATGCAGCGGTCGAGCACGGCGGAGGGGCCGGGGCAGGCGATGACGGCGGAGACGCCCGGGGTGAGCGCGGGCGGATCGCAGGGGGTGATCGATTCGTAGTAGCGCAGCACGCGGAGGCGGTAGAAGATGGCAAGCGTGTCCGTCATGACCTGCTTGACGTTGGTCAACGTGAGGCTGCCGGCATTGTCGCCGAAGTCGAGTTCCACGGGCGCTTCGGCGATGCGGTAGTCGGCGTCACGGGCGATGGAGAGGACTTCAAGGTCGAAGGCGAAGCGTTTGGCGAGCATCCGGGAGAAGGCGTAGGCGAGCGCTTCGCGCCGGAAGAGCTTCATGCCCGTCTGCGTGTCGTGGACGGGCAGGCCGATGAGCAATTTCACGAGGCCGTAGTAGACCCGGCTGGCGATCCGGCGCTTGAGCGGGTATTGAATGATCGACTCCGGATGCATCTTGGAGCCGATGACGACGTCCGCGTCTTCGTCGCGCATGATCTCGAAGAAGCGCCAGATGAAGTCGGGGTTGAGGTCGAGGTCGGCGTCGAGCAGCAGGACGTGGGAGCCCGACGAGCGGTTGAAGCCGCTGGCGAGCGCGGCGCCCTTGCCGCTGTTGTCAAAGGCATAGACGGGGAAGACGGCGTCGGGGAGGTCTTCGGCGGCGCGACGGATTTCGGCGGCCGTGTCGTCGGCGCTGCCGTCGTCCACCGGCACGATCTCGAAGGGGATTCGCCCGGCGAAGACGTTATGGACATGATGGATGTTCTGGTGGATCGCCGGCCCGAGATTGAAGGCCGGCATCACGACGGACAGGAGCCCGTCGGCTCCGAGGCAGAGTCGTGCGGCCTCGATTACGTCCTCGGGGGGGCCATCGTTTGCTTGAATTTTGCCTGCTTCCGTCGTTTCCATGAGTCGTTGTCCATAAAAACGCAAATTATAGCAGAATCGCGGACGATATCAAGAAGCCTGCGCATTCCAACGTTTGGGCGGTCACGGGGATCCCGCCCACGGGAGAGGCCGGGGCGGAGGTTGCGCGGCGCATTGCATCCTGCCAAGCTTCGGCTAGGCGCCGTCGGCTTCGGGCTTGACGTCTCGGCCCATGAGCAGCTCGAAGGCGTCGCCGGGGGCGATGCGCGATTCGAGCACGGCCTTGACCGTCTCGCAGATGGGCATTTCGACGCCGTGGGCGCGGGCCAGTTCCACGACGATGGCGCAGTTCCAGACGCCTTCGGCCACTTGCTTCATGCCGTGTTGAATGGTGGCAAGGTCTTCGCCCCGCCCCAGGCGCTCGCCGGTGCCGCGGTTGCGGCTGTGGCGGCTTGTGCAGGTCACGACCAGGTCGCCGAGGCCGCTGAGGCCGGCGAAGGTTTCCGCCTGGCCGCCAAGCGCCGTGCCGAGGCGCGCCATTTCGGCGAGGCCGCGCGTGATCAAGGCCGCGCGGGAATTGTCGCCAAAGCCCAGGCCGTCGCTGATCCCCACCGCCAGGGCGAGCACGTTTTTGACGGCGCCGCCGAGCTCGACCCCGATCGGGTCGGTCGAGGTGTAGGCGCGGAAGCGGGCGCCCGAAAAGATCGCCTGCAGGCGCCTGGCCTGCTCGAAATCCTCCGAGGCGATGACGACGGCGGTCGGCACGCCGCGCGCGACTTCTTCGGCGTGGGAGGGTCCGGACAGTGCCGCGA
Source organism: Kiritimatiellia bacterium (assembly GCA_050942875.1). GTDB lineage: Bacteria > Verrucomicrobiota > Kiritimatiellia > RFP12 > UBA3636 > JAAZAI01. The sequence continues at coordinate 36,210 of JBMNOD010000015.1, read as the reverse complement.
CGTTGCGGATGCCGAGCGCGTCGGCGGCGGTGACGGTCAGCCGGCGACGGGTCTGTTCGCAGAAGCCCTTGGCCACGCTGACGACATCCACGCCCCCGGGGACCAGCCCGGCGAAACGTTCGCAGACGCCGCGGCAGAAATGCGATGGCGTCGCGAGCACGACGAGCTCCGCGCCGGCGGCGGCCTCGACGGGATCGCTCGTCCACTTGAGCGCCGGCGGCAGCTTGACGCCGGGCAGGTAGCGGCTGTTCTCGCCCGTGGCCCGGATTTCGGCCAGATAATCTTCGAAGGGGCCCCAAACGACGACGTCGTGGCCGTTTTGGAGCAGGAGCAGGGCCAGGGCGGTGCCCCAGCCGCCGTCGCCGACGATGCAAGCTTTCATGGAATCCTCATTTCGTTGAAGCGTCGCCGTCCGCAGGCGGCTTGCGTCTCGAGAAGTTGAAGCGGTTTTCGGTGCCGTTGACGAGCCGCTTGATGTTGGACTTGTGCTTGACGATGACGAGGATCGCCAGCAGGGAGATGACGGCCGGCATCAGGTGGCGCGGTTCGCGCGTGTCGTCGAGCAGCCAGACGCCCGCGCCCACGGCCGCGGCCGCCGTGATGGAGGCGACGGAGACGTAGCGCGTGGCGAGGAAGACCGCGACCCAGAGCGCGAGCCCCAGCAGAGCCGAACAGGGCGCGACGCCGATCACGATGCCGGCGCCGGTCGCGACGCCCTTGCCGCCCTTGAAGCCGAGGAAAAGCGGGAAGGAATGGCCGAAGAGCACGGCGACCGCCGCAGCCATCACGGCGGCGACGGGCGCGGCGCCCCCCGCGCCCGTCGCCATCCACGCCAGTTTCGGGATCACGGCAACGGACACGAGGCCTTTCGCCATGTCGAGGACGAACGTGGCGACGCCCAGTTTTCCGCCCAGCGTCCGAAAGACGTTGGTGGCGCCGATGTTGCCGCTGCCGACCGTGCGGATGTCGATGCCCCTCGACAGGCCGGCGAGGTAGCCAAAGGGGATTGATCCGACGAGGTACGCAGCGACGACGGAAAGCATGCAAGACACGACCATTGACATCCTCCTGGCTTGAGCTTCAGCCGCGAGCCCTTCGCCGTCGGCCCTTAGCCGATCTTGTTTGCGGCGCGGCGCCGCTCGAGTATTTGTTCGGTGACGATGAACGGCACGGCCTCGTACCGCTCGAAATGCATGGAGAAGGACCCGCGGCCCTGGGTGAGCGTGCGAATGGTGTTGGCATAGCCGAACATCTCGCTCAGCGGCACCAGCGCCGTGACGACCTTCATGCCGGCCTTGTCGTTCATCTGCTCGATGCGTCCGCGACGCTGGCAGATCGATCCGGTCACGGCGCCGAGATAATCCTCTGGCGCGGAGACTTCGACGGACATGACCGGTTCGAGGAGCTGGGGGTTGGCGGCGAGGGCGAGCTTTTTGAAGCACTGGCGGGCGGCCTCCTGGAACGCAAGCTCCGAGGAGTCCACTTCGTGGTAGGTGCCGTCGTAGAGCGTGACTTTCACGTCCACGACCGGATAGCCGGCATAGGGGCCGCGGCACATCGCCGAGACGACGCCCTTTTCGACGGCCGGGACGTACTCGCCCGGAATCGCGCCGCCCTTGAGGTCGTTGACGAAGGCGAAGCCCTTGCCCGGCTCCTGCGGCTCGATCTGGAGATGGACGTGGCCGTACTGGCCGCGGCCGCCCGTCTGCTTCGCATACTTGTAGTCGCCCTGCTTCGCCATGGTGAGCGTCTCGCGGTAGGCGACCTCCGGGCGGCCCACGTCGGCGGTGACGCCGAATTCGCGCTTGAGGCGGTCGACGATGACTTCAAGGTGGAGCTCGCCCATGCCGGAAATGATCGTCTCCTCGGTCTCTTCGTCGACGTGCACGACGAACGTCGGATCCTCCTCGGCGAGGGTCTGAAGGCCGGCGACGAGCTTGTCATTGTCGCCGCGAGAGGCGGGCTTGATCGAAATCGAGATCACAGGCGCGGGGAAGGCGATGTTTTCGAGGACGATCGGCGTCTCGCGCATGCAAAGCGTGTCGCCGGTGCGCGTGCGCGAGAGGCCGACCACGGCGACGATGTCGCCGGCGTGCGCGCGTTCGAGAGATTCCTGCTTGTTGGCGTGCATGCGCACGAGGCGGCCGACGCGCTGCTGCATCTCGCGCGTGCTGTTCCAGACCGTGGCGCCCATCTCCAGCACGCCGGAGTAGATGCGGAGATAGACGAGCTTGCCCATGCGCTTGTCGACGACGATCTTGAACGCCAGCGCACTGAAGGGCTCGTTGTCGTCCGCCAGGCGCACCTGGGGTTCGACGCCCTGCTCGATCTCCTCCTTCGTCAGCGCGCCCTTCACCGGCGGCACGTCGAGGGGCGACGGGAGGTAGTCGACCACGGCGTCGAGCAGCGGCTGGACGCCCTTGTTCTTGAAGGCCGTTCCGCACAGCACGGGAATGATCGTCCGTGAAATCGTCGCCTTGCGGATGCCGCCGAGAATCTCCTCGCGCGTGAGCGCCTCGCCCGCGAAAAACTTCTCGAGCAGGGCGTCGTCGGCCTCGGCGATCTTTTCGATCAACTGCCCGCGCCATTCCTGCGCCAGCGGCAGCAAATTGGCGGGGATTTCCTCGTGAAGAATCTCCTGTCCCTGGCTCTCTTCCACGAAGATCAACGCCTCCATCCTGATCAGGTCGATGACGCCGCGGAACGCGTCCGACGCGCCAATCGGGAGCACCACCGGGACGGGGTTCGCCTTGAGCGTGCTGCGAATGGAATCGACGACGCCGAAGAAGTCGGCGCCGATGCGGTCCATCTTGTTGACGAAGGCGATTTTGGGAACGGCGTACTTCTCCGACTGCCGCCAGACCTGCTCGGTCTGCGGCTGGACGCCGCCGACGGCGCAGAAGAGCGCCACGGCGCCATCCAGCACGCGCAGGGAGCGTTCGACCTCGGCCGTGAAGTCCACGTGCCCCGGGGTGTCGATCAGGGTGATCTGGTGGCCGCGCCATGTCGCGGTGGTGGCTGCGGAGCCGATCGTGATGCCGCGCTCCTGCTCCTGGACCATGAAGTCCATGGCGGCCGCGCCATCGTGGACTTCGCCAAGCTTGTGCGATTTGCCGCAGTAATAAAGGATGCGTTCGCTGGTCGTGGTCTTGCCGGCGTCGATGTGCGCCATGATGCCGATGTTGCGGACAAGGTCGAGTGATGGGATGCGTGCCATGGTCTTTTGGCTCCTGACCGCCAGGAGCGTCTTGCGTGATGTCCTTGAATTAAATGGAAGCAGTCAAACTATCACATGTTCCAGAAGGCTCGCAAGAAAAAACTTGGACTGGCGAACGGTCAACGGTCGGTCGACGTACCCGTGCCCGTACCCGTCTTCGTCCAACGATTTCGATTTCGGCCAAAAGCGGCTTTTCAGCAGCCGCATCGTGTGCGTCATGATCCATGGTTTTGTGGACAGCGTGGACTTCGTGGACAGCGTGGACTGCCTGCGTCCAAGTCCGATCAGTCTGGTCTGACAGTTCCGGGATTCATCCCGGCAAGTCTTTTCACGCGGATTTCCTTGACGCGGAAAGGATCGACGCTCTGCACTTCGAAGCAGAAGTTGTAGCCCCATTGTCCGACGAAGTTGGCGTCTTTCACGCGCCAGCTGTGCTCCAGCCACGTGTCGCTCCTGGGGATGGCCCAGGGATCGCCGGTCGGCTTGTAGCCGTTGACCGACTCGTAGAAGAAGATTCTCGTTTGGGCTCTTTTGCAGGGTTCCGCGCGCTTGGCGACCAGGGTGATTTCAAGCTCGCGAGGCGAGTCCGCGACGAACGAGGGATGGACGCGGAACGAGAAATGATGCGGCAGCCTGCCTTTGTCGTTGAGCGTGATGGCGTACGTGTGGTCGAGGTCGTTGACGAGGGTCAGGCTCTCCGGCGTGGTCAGCGTGATCCCGTTCTCCGTGTTTGAGCCGAGCAGGCAGCGGACCGTGTCTTCCCCCGTGAAGTCGCCGCCCCAGGGGAAGGGCTTGTCCTTGTTGGCCGCGGCCTCCCGCGCGACGTCGGCCGGGAGGTCGAGGACGAAGAGGGCGGTTCGATCCACATGTGTCGGCGCGCCGGCTTGGAGCGTTCGGATTTCGCCGGTTTGATCCATCAAGCGGACGTTGCCCTTGAACTTGACGTCCATTCCCGCCTGGCGGGCGGCCCAGGCGACCATCACGCCGGCGTTTGCGCGCTGGAAGACGAAGCCGTAGCCCTCGCCGCCGACTTTCACCCATCCGACATACTTGGGCTCCGCGCCAAGCAGGGCGGTCATGCGCTTGAGCGCGTCGTACGAGGGGCGGAGCGTCCAGTCTTCGCGGATGATGCCGTGGTCGGTGCCTTTGCCGTATTGCGGCCCCCGCGCCTCGAACCAATTGACCTTCGCGAAGCCCTGCGCGATGGCCATGACGTAGCATTTGACGATGGCGTCCGCCTGGCGCGCGTCCTTGACAGCGTCCGGTTTGACGGGCGCCTGAACGCCGATCTCGGTGATCCACAGCGGCATGTCGACGTTCTGCTTGTTGTCGGCCAGCATTTTCCGCAGACTTCCGGCCATGCTCAGGAAGGCGGGCTCGCCGCCCTCCTTCATCGCCTCGCCCATGTTCTCGTAGGGATGCACGGCGAGGAAGTCGAAATGGCCGGCGGCGCCGGCCTTGATCGCCTTGTCGAAGAAGTTCAAGTCGAAGTTGGCGCAGCTCATGCCGATCATCGTCGTTGGATCGACGGCCTTCGCGGCCTTGCAGGCGGCGACGGTCATGTCGGCCTCGTTTTGTTTTCCGGGTGGCGATTCCTAGTTGGGGTTAAAATCCTAGTTGGGATTGAATAAATTTATAGGACAGAGCGCCCGGCAAGTCAATCAAAAAAGGCATGCTTTTTCAAACCGAAGGAGCGCCCGTTGCCCCGCTTTTCAGGGCTGCCTGGAACCGTGGACAAATCCGTCCAGAAGACGCCGGATCCGCCGGTGCCGCAGAAGAGCCGGTTTCCGGCGAAGCACAGGACGTTTCTGAAGTGCCGGTATGGCGGGCTGCCCTGGATTTTCGTCCAGGTGCCGCCGGCGTCTTTTGAAATCCATGCGGCGGTCCCGTCCCAAAGCGCGACGCGGTTCGGCGTGGCGGCGTCCGCGGCGATGGCGGCGGCATGGCCGCCAAAAACGTTCGCCCATGTCCGTCCGCCGTCGTCGGACCGGTAGGCGCCGGCATGCTTCATGCCCGAGAAGAAGCGCCCTTTTTTCAGGGGGTCGGCCGTGACGCAGTGGTTGTGTCCCGGCAGGGCCAGCTCCGACCACTGCCGTTTCCCTTGATCGAAGACAAAGCCCCGGCCGCGGTCGTTGGACATGGCGACGAGCGAGCCGTCGGCCGACACGGCCAGCTCGGGGCCCGACACCCAGATGTTGTTTCTGAAGAGCGGCTGTTGCGGAAGGCCGTCGCCGATCCATGTCCAGCTGTCGCCGCTGTCGGTCGATTGGTAGACGCCGCCGCCGCCTTGGGCGACGTCGCCGGAAACGACAAGATAGACTTCGTCGGGATTGGCGGGATGCACGGCGATCGTGTTGCAGCGCGCGCCGTCCTTGTCGGCGAGGTTCGGCAGGCCGCGTTGTGCCGGGCGCGTCCAGCTTGCCCCGCCGTCGTTCGACCGGAAGGTCTGGTTGGCGTGCCATTGCCATCGCCTCGGGCCGACGGCGTAGACGCGGCTTGGATCGGATGCGCACACGGCGATGTGCTTGATGTTGTTGCTGATTTTGCCGTGCCGTCCCCAGAGCGGGAAGGTCTCGCCGCCGTCGTCGGATCGGAAGTAGCCGATGTCGGCCATGCCGGCATGGACGCGCAGGGGGTTGGCGGGATCCTGCGCCAGGCAGTGGAACACCGTCATTTCGACGCCGTCGATGGCGAGGTTCCATGTCGCGCCGGCGTCGGGGGAGAGGTAGCAGGCGTACCAGTCGGTGAAGACCCAGCGCCTGGGGTCGTGCGGGGAAATGCCGACGAAGCCGAGGGCGGCGCCGAAGTGCGGCTCGATGGGCGCCGTGAGCGCGGCATGCCAGTCGCCTTCGTTGACGGCGGGTTTCGGGAGCGGATCCCACGAGGTCGTGCCGGCCTTGAGGCGGTAGAAGTGTCCGCCTTGCCCGCCGGCGACGACGAAGTCGGGCCCGGCGGCAAGCGCCCGGTACGTGCCGTCCTTGCGGGCGTCGGCGGCCGGGGGCGGGAAGCGCCCGGCGTTGTCGTAGGCATGCCAGGTCCGCCCTTCGTCGCGCGACCACCGCAAGGCGGGCGCCTTGGCGCCGAAGGCGCCATGCAGCAGGTTGGGGTCGATGGGATCCTGGACCATCTCCGTGGGGAAATCGCCTTCGGAGACGGCGCGCCACGACGCGCCGCCGTCGGTTGTGAGGAAGAGCCCCTTCTCGAATGGGCGCTTCGTCCCTTTGCCCGGGGATTTCCTCTCGTCGATCACGGCGGCGTTGATCCAGATGCGGTCGGGGTTTTTCCGGTCGATGACGATGTCCTGGGCGTGGAGGTTCGGCAGGTCGATGTGCTTCCAGGACATGCCGAAGTCGTCGGAGCGTTTCAGTCCGTCGCCGATGGGGGCGCAATAGACGCGATCGGGGTTTGACGGATCGGAGAGCAAGACGAATCCGCTGCTTCGCGTGGCGTCGTTTCCATTGAACCGGCCCGGCAGGGCGAGCGTGAAGGTGGCGCCGGCGTCGTCGGATCGGTAGATGCCGTGATGCGGATCGATGGACGAGCCGGCGGCGATCAGCAGGGTGTCTTTTTGTGCGGGATGCGCGAGGATTCCGCGGATTTGCGTTGCTCCTTCCTTGGCGGGGAGGGCGCCGTGCAGCATGTGCCAGGTGCGTCCGCCGTCGTCGGAGCGGTAGCAGCCGCCGACGTCCGAGGCCATGTAGAGGCGGTTGGCGTCGGCCGGGGAGAAGGCGACTTGCTGCAGATAGCCCCCGCCCCCGATCTTTCCGGAGTTCCATGCGCCATACCGGCGGTGCTCGGGCGTGGCGGCATGGCCCAGGGCGGCCGAGAGGAAGACGGCCGCCGCCGGGATCAACGCGGCGAGGGGCGAATGGGCGAGCGTCACGGTCGGCGAGTCTTCGGGGCCGGGGACTTTTGCCGCGACGTCGGCGGCGCCAGCTCGGAGGGCGTCATGAACACGGCCTTCTGCGAGACGAGGAAGTCGATGATGCGTTCGAATTCCGCGAAGCGGGCGTCGTCCCAGGCGGCGGGATGCCCTTGAAGGACGAAATAGTCGCGATCCGGGTTCGCCGCGTAGCCGTTGAGAAAAGCCTGGAAATCCGGGACGCCGACGGCGGATTCGAGATTGACGGCCCACACGCGGTCGAGGATCTTCAGCTTGCCGGTCGAGTCGTACTCGCGCCCGATGTCGTTGAAGGGTTGCGGATACATCATCACCTGGATGTCCGGATCCTCGGCCATGACGCGAAGCGTGTTCTCGTCGAAGCTGCCGGATCCGACGCCTCCCGGGGGGCCGAAGGCGGTGAAGGCGAAGCCGAGCTTTTCCCTGGCGAGGGCCTGGGACTTGGCGGTGCGCTCCTTTTGCTCCTCGTAGGAGCGCTTGTTGAACTCGTTGAACTTGACGCCCTCGACCGCATGCGTGGCATGGTCGTAGCCGTGGAACCAGAACTCGATGAAGCCCAGCTTCCGGCGATCGGCGAACCATTGCGTGTACTTGGGCGCCGCGTCGTCCAGGGTTTCGCAGACGACGCCGAAGCCGCCCTTGATTTGCCTTTTCTCCAGGTAGTCGGCGATCCGCTTCCAGCGCCAATGCACGTCGCCGCCTTTGACCTGCTTGACGTCGTCGAGCTTCAGAACGATGATGGGAGGCTGTTTTCTGGCGGGGATGTCCTCCGGCTTGACGTTGACGGCTTTCTGTTTTCTTGCGCGCGGCGCGGGCGGCGGAAGGGCGGCGGCGTCGGCGGGGAGGCCGCCGAGGGCGAAGTCGTCGAGATCGACTTCGCCGCCCGCGCCGGCGTAAGTGTGGATCCAGATGCCGACTTCGGCGGCGTTGTCGGGCGTCGTGGTTTCGAGCGAGTAGTCGCTCCAGGCGCCTTTGCTGTCCTTGATTCCGCACCCTTTCGCGTTGCCGACGAGTTTGCCGTTTTTGTCGTAGAACCAGAGGTAGGCGCCGCAGTTCGCGGCGGTTGAGCGGGCCCAGAAGGACAAGGTGATTCTTTGGCCCGGGGCGACGGCGAACTTCGAACTGAAGACGGAGGCTCCGGAAGGGCAGTACTCCAATTTGCCGACGCGAATTCCGTTCTTGCCGGTGCGAGCCGCTTCGGGAAGCACGCGGGAGTGCCCGTCCGCAATCGACCAGTGGTTCGTTCCGTCCTCGAAGCCCGGATTCGGCAGGGGCGTGGCGACTGCCCGAGTCCAGGCGGCGCAGGCAATCAGGAATAGAGAAGGTGCTAGGAATTTTATGCAGGATTTCATGAAAGGCCTCAATTCATTTGACGAATATGACAGTGCCATCCGGAATCTTTGTCACAAAGGCCGAGAGATTGTCGATGGCGATGCCGATCGTGGTGGACGTCTGGCGCACGTTGAACTTGAATTGGCCATAGCTTGAGTAGTCTCCGGAGAAAGCATAGGAACCCTGTGGCTGTCCATCGAGGAAGATGTTGACGCGACGCCGGGCGTAGTCGATCGTCCCGCTGAAGGTTCGATAGTCGCCGCCCTCCGTCAGGGCTCCCGACAGGGTCAACTGCCTGCTTGAAGAGCCCGCTCCCATGTTGATGTAGACGTCTGAATTGGCTCGAATCCCCAGTTCGACCGGGAAGGTGGGCGAGGCGACGAGCCCTATGCCGAGTCGATAGAGTTCGGCCGTTCCGAGGTCGCCATCGTCGATCAGCCGGACGTCCAGGGAGAAGTGCTGGATCGAGCGCTCCGTGAAAGCTTCGACCCCCAGCTCGGCATACGACGGCGTGTAAACGCATGACTTTGAAGCGATCTGGTTGGTTGCCGAGACGAGTCCATTGTTGTCGCCTCCATTGCCGGCATTGGAAACCACGGCGAAATCCGTTCCATAGTCCGCCCATTTGGTGGGGGATCCCTGGCCTGAGATTCCCTTGCCGTCAACCCCAAGCACGGTCCCCACGGTTCCGTCGGCGCTGTAGCCAGTCCCGTCGAATGAAATGTCGAGCGCCTTCGAGGGCGGGCAAAGGGCAAGGAGAAGTGTACAGACGATGCAACCGACGGTGGTTGGACGGGTTGGCCTTGCTTTGTCAATTTGCGAAAACATGGCAATGCTCCTTCGATGGGTGTTGGGTTGTTTGCAGTTCTGCTTCATGTCCTTGATTCTCTTGATCCCACGGCCTTTCGGCTTCTGACGATGCTGATTTGTCGAAGAACCCGAGGCGGGCGTGATCCCGTTATCGGATGGCAACCATTGCAGGCTTGGGCGCGTCGTTCGAGATGGAGAAGGCGTCCCATTCAACGGCGGAAACGACGTTGTTGACGTCGCATGTTTTCATGCCGAAAAAAGTCCCCGTCAGCGGATCGGCGTCGAGATAGGTCAGCGTTGACTCCTTGCCGTTTGCCGGGTTGATTATTTTCGCGGTCAGTTCCAGGGCGTCGTTGACGCCATCCGCATCCGTGTCGACATAGACGCCTTTGACTTCCCATCGATAGGCCGTGCCCTTTGTATGCCGAAATTGCATGAACGACGTTCCGGAAGCCACGGTGACGTTGTTCCTTTTGAGGAAAAGCGGGATGCCTGTGCTATTGGGTGTGGCAATCACTTGATAGAACCGATAGCCGTCGGTGTCTGGAAGGTTGCCTGCGCCACTGAGGAAGCAGACGCCGACGTATGAGACCGTGCCGTTCCCGTCGAGAAACTTGAAGTCGACGGCATAGGTGAACGGCTTGGCCGTGGCGGCGGCTTTCCCCAAATTGCCCACCTCGATGCCTGCCGTCGTGGTGGTGGACTTGTACTCGTTTGAGTAAATCCCGAGGGTTGGGAGGTGGATCCAGCGGTTTGTCGGTGCGACGGTGAAGTCGGCCGCGCTGGTGGAGAAGTCGTTGTCGTAGGGCGCCGACACCGTGGCGGCATGCGCCAGTGGAGACGATCCAAGCAGAATCGCGGCCGGGATGACGGCGAACAGGCGCGGAATCGTATGGAGTTTGACATGCGGATTCATTCTCGAAGCCCTTTCCATTGTTTATGTTCAAGGTTCCTTTACTTGTGGAATCATACCTTATGGTGCAAGACTGTGCAAGGTGTTTTGTAATCGGCCCGTCGAAGAGGGTGTGTGTCAGAATCGCAGGACGTGGGAGCGGCAGCCTGCCAGCCCTCACATCCCTCTCTGTGTCTCCGTGCCCGTGTGTTTGGATCAAAAACCTCCACCTGCGCCGCGTCGCCTGCGTTTTTGTTTTTCGTGGCCATTCCCCGCTCGGCGAAGCCGCCGCGGCCACGCCCCAATTCCACGTTTCCTTCATGGCCACAAAAAAACAAAAAGGCGCAAAAATTCCCCGTGTGCTTCGCAGTTGAAAAAAAACCGCCAGGCCCGCCAAGTTTCTTTTTCATTTCATTTTTACCAGAGACACGGAGGCACGGAGGCGTGCAGGGAGGGGCATGGCAATGAAAACACGCTTCTGAAATCAAGAAGGGACGACGGTGGTGCGGAGTGCGGCTCGATTGCAGTGAAAGCAATGCATCAAATTCCCTTTCAATGCGCATGGCAGACTTACTGGCGACTAGCCCCTAGCGACTCGATCTGGAGCCGGAATCAAAACCGGAATTCGCCCCACTGGCTTGGATTGATGCGGACCTCGGAGGGGATGTCGGAGACTTCCTGGCTGCCGGGGTCGAAACAATAGCAGCGGCGGATGACGCGGCTGCCGCTGGCGTCGCCGAAAATGACGCCGACATCGCCGCGCCGGAGGCCTTCGACGCGCACGGGTTCGCCGAGGGCTTTCCACGGAATCGTCACCGTGAGCGTGTAGCCGTCCGCATCGCGCGCGATCGTGGTCTTCGCATCGCCGATGCGGGTGACGTGCGCGACGTGCTCCGTGCCGACGGGGGAGGAAAAGGCGACGGGCGGGGTCGTCGATTCGGGGTCGACATAGACATGGCGAACCACCACGGCGCCCGCTTCGCATGGGGCGACGACGAGGCGTCGGTCGCCAGGGCCGGGGCGAACCCTGTCGGATGGAAGCCCGGGGTCGGACGCCCAGCGCAGGTCGATGGCGTCGCCCGTGTGGAAGAGGGTGTCGAGGTCGCCGCCGGCGTTTTCAAAGGGCGTGGCGTCCTCGACGCGGATCCACAGGGTCAGCGCGTGGGCCGTGTGGCCGATGGCGAAGGAGGCGACGGGCTCGTCGTCGGGGAAGGATCGCGGGGCGATTTTCTCCCAGCCGGGCGTCAGGCCGAAGCCGCCGGCGCGGACCGTCGGGAGCGGGCCGCGTTCGGCGGGCGGGAGCGCCGCGATGGGCGGCGCCGACGTGGCGAGGCGGATCGGCGCGCCGTCGAGACGGACGAGCGAGTCGAGCCCGCGCACGTCGCAGACGTTGAGGGCGTCCTTGCCGACGATTTGAAGCGTCCGGCCGTCGGGGGCTTCGCCAAGCCAGCCGAAGAAGCATTCGTCGCCCAGGCTGTTTTGGTCGAGGCGCATGCCGTGCTCCGCCTGGTGCAGGTTCTGCTGCATCGGGTTGCGGCGCATGTCGCCGAAGAGCTCGGCGACGAAGAGGCCGTCGTGGGTGAAGAGGTAGCGCGTGCCTTTGTTGCCGTTCAACTGGAAGACGTCGCCGATGGCGTCGCCCGCCGAGGCGAAGCCTTCCACGTTCAAGGTGTGCTGGATGTCGCCGGCGCGGGGCATGGGCGAATTGTGCCAGTTCGCGGGGAACGGGTTGGGGTGGGTCCAGCGCACGCGGCCGTCGGGCGCAAGCGAGAGCAGGACGTTCTCCACGCTGCCCTGGCTGCCGCCGCCGCCGCAGTTCAGGATGTAGTTTCCCTGGCGGTCGGGGGCGATGGCGACGACGCCCTGGCGGACGGCCACGTCGGGCAGCGGAATGCGCGTGGCGGCGTCGAGCGAATAGCGGAGCGGTTCGCCCGGGAGCGGCAGGAGCACGACGAGGGCGTCCTGCTCGCGAGCCAGGAGGTTGAGCGTCGGCCAGGTGCGCAGGCCCCAGAGCGCGCCGGTCTTCCAGCCCGGCTCGACGGCGACTTCGCCGGGCTCGGCCCGGCCGTCGCCGTTGGCGTCCTGCCAGAGGAAGACGCCCGTCTTGCCGAGGCTTTCCACGTAGGCGGGGTGCCGACTCTGCCACGCCTTGCGAAGCGTGTCGATCTTGCCGAAGACGACGCGGGGGACGAGCCGGTCGCCGTCGGCTTCGGCGATGAAGACGGCGGGGACGTCCCAGCCGTTGTCATGGACGAAGTAGAGCGAGTCGCCATGGCGGACGGGGTGGTGGGGGACGGCGTTTTCGTCGATGCGACAAGGCAGGTCGGCGTGGGCTTCGGGGCGGAACATCACGGCGTCGAGCGTCGCGGCTCCGGGCCATGGGGGGACGGAGAAGCGCATCCCGCGATAGAACGCCGTCAACGCATCGGGGGCGCCGGGGTTCGCCGACTGCGGCGTCGTGGCAAGCGGGTCGGCCAGCAACGCGCCGCCGCCGCCGTAGCCGGGCGGGCCGATGAAGTCGCGAACGAGCCCGCCGCCCAGCGTCCAGACGCTGACGCGCTTCGGGAGGTGTTCGTGCTCCGCCACCCAGAGCTGGTCGGCGGCGTCGATCGCCACGGCGACGGGCGCGCCCATCGCCAGCGGGTTGAAGCGCCCTTCCCGGCGTCCGCCCCGCGCGCCGATCCGGCGGAGGGGCCGCCCGTCTGGCGCGAAGACCTTGACGCACTGCTCGTCCGGCGCCAGGTCGCCGACGTAGATGCGCCCGGCGCGGTCGATGGCGAGGCCGCTCGCCTGCTTCAGCCCTTCGGCCACCCACGGGACATGGTTCCCGCGGTCCAGGTCGAGCCGAACCACCGTGTTGCCGCTCAAGCCGACGAAACGCCCGTCGGGGAGCTTGACGATGGCGCCCGCGCCGGGGAGTGGGACGTCCCTGGCGTGGAGGGCCGTTTCGCGGTCGAAAAACGCGAGCCGTCCGCGATCGGCAAGCGAGAGCACGATGTGTTCGCCCGTCAGCGCCATGCCCCGGATGTCGGCGAAGTCGTTGATCGACTCCTTGACGAAGCAGGCGTCGGTGCGCCGCGCGCGGACGTCGGGCGGGTTTCCAAGCCAGCCGTAGGTCTTCAGGTCGAGGCGGTTGACGGCGAGCCAGTCCTTCATCCAGCCCCGTTCGCCCGCGACGAACAGCACGCCTTCGTCTTCATCGACGGCGATGGCGTTCGCGCCGGAGAGGCTCAGCCACAAGGTGCCCCAGCGCTTGCGTCCGTCCGAGCCGACCTGGATGATGGAATGCCCGGCTTCCGCGATGGGCGAGCCGATGAAGACGTTGGTGCCGGCGGCGTGGAGGCAGAAGGGGCGCTCGTGGTCGGAGAGCCAGCCGCCCGAGCCGCTGGGGCGCAGGTACCAGCCGGCCGGCTTCTGGTGGACGTTCCAGGGCGGCGACCCCGGCGAATTGAACGCGCCGATGAAATGGCTCGTGATGCCGCCATGGTGGAGACCGCGCCACCGGTAGTCGCCGGCGGGCGCGGGGTTGCCGCGGTCGTCGCGTCCGTCCCAGACGTCTTCCTGCGCGCCCGCCTGGCGCCACGCGCCGCCGACCAGGTTGCGGACGCGTTCGCCCCGGGCGTTGTCGATCACGAGGGTCACGCTGCCGTCGCGCGGGAGCTCGTAGCGGATGTGGACGGGTGGCGACTCCGCCACCGCCGTCGCCGCGGCGGCGAGCAATGGCAGGGCGAGGACAACGACGAGCAGGCGTTTCATGGGTGTTTCATGGATGGTCGGACAGGGAATGTGGCGGTTTATCGCTCGTCGAATCCGAACGAGTCGAAACGCAGCGTGCGGCAGTTCTCGGTCACGTCGCGGATGGTTTTCTCGGATGCGCCGCGCCCTGGACGGTTGCGCCTCGTTTGATTTCCTCCAGCTTAGCCATGGCGTTTTCCCCTGTCGACCAAGATTCATTTTGTGCATTTGCGTCTTCCATGCTTGAATTGCAATGAATTTCAAAAGGTGTCGCAACGCTTGCTTGCTTTCGCTCTCACTTCGTTCGCAGAACTTGATCCTCGGCGAGGTGGCGGAGCAGCGACACGGCTTCGGCGCGGGCGGGGTCGGCGTTGTCCAGGGCTTCAAGCTCGGCAAGCGCCTGGGATGTGAGCGTGTCGGCGCGGCGCTTGGCCTCGTCGGCGCCCATGATCCGAAGGACGCCCATTTCATCGGCCTTGGTCGGATCGTCGGCGTCGAGAAGGTCGTCGATGATCTGGAAGGCGACGCCGAGGTTCAGCCCGTAGCGTTTCAGCGCCGCGAGCTGCGCGTCGTCCGCGCCGCCGGCGATGCCGCCCATGGCGAGTGCGCAGCGGATGAGCGCGGCGGTCTTCTGCTCGTGGACGCAAGCTACGCGCGCGTCGTCGTGCGGCGGTTTTGCCGTGACGTCGACCCATTGGCCGCCGACGACGCCGGCCGGGCCGGCGGCGGCGGCCAGCTCGCGCGCCAGGGCGCAGACGGCCGACGCCGGCACGGGCGTGCGCAACGCCAGATCGAACGCCGCGGCCTGGAGCGCGTCGCCGGCCAGCACGCCTTCGGCGTAGCCGTATTTCGCATGGACGGTCGGTTGGCCGCGGCGCAGCACGTCGTCGTCCATGCAGGGCAGGTCGTCGTGGACGAGGGTGTAGGTGTGGAGCGCCTCGATGGCGAGCGCCGCCGGGAGCGCCGGTTCGAAGGCGCCGGAGACCGCCTGGCAGGCGGCCAGGCAGAGGACGGGGCGCAGACGCTTGCCGCCCGTCAGGAATGCGTAGCGCAGCGGCGCTTGAAGGGTCTCCGGGATGCCGGCGTCCGTGAGAAGGCCGTCGGGCGTGAAAAGCGCCGCGAGCTCGGCTTCGACAACATGTCGATAGCGTCCTGCTTGTTGAACAAAATCCATGGTGTTGCTCCGAAAATTGCTGATCTGCGCTGGGTTTGCTGGGTTTCCCGGCATTATCGCACAGTCGGCCCCGCAGGGCAAGGCGAACGAAAAGCTATTGCGTTCGCCTTCAAAGAAGTGGTATGATGAAATAACTATTTCAAACAACTGGAGCCCGACATGCAATTCAAAGCCCTTTTGCGCGCCACTCTCACCATGCTTGCCATCTTCGCGACGTCCGCGGCGCTGGCCCAGGCGGAGGCTCCCGTCTCCGTCGCCGGCGGCCTCACGTTGTCCGAGTTCTACAAGGCCGGCGGCCCTCTCATGCACGTCCTCGCCGCGATCTCGGTGTTTTTCATCGCCAACGTGATCTACCTCTTCGCCACGCTGCGTTCGGGCGTCACGATTCCGCGCGCGGTCTTCAACGACGTGCTCGACAAGGTCCGCGGGGGCCGGTTCGACGAGGCGCGCAAGATCTGCGACTACAAGCCCGGCGCCTTCACCAACGTCGCGATGGCCGCCATCGACTATGCCACGACCGTCCCCGAGGCGGATCCCGTGATGCTCAACGCGGCGATCGAAGGGGAGGGCGCCCGCCAGGCCACGCGGCTGCAGGGCCGCACCCAGTGGCTGCTCGACATCGCCGCCATCGCCCCGATGGTCGGCCTGCTCGGCACCGTGATCGGCATGCTCCATGCCTTCCACGCCGTGAGCGACACCATCGCGTCCGCCAAGCCCGTCATTTTGGCCCAGGGCGTCTCGATGGCGCTCATCACGACCATCGCCGGCCTGTTCATCGCGATTCCGGCCATGGCGTTCTATGCCTGGTTCCGCCGCATGGCGTCCCGCCAGGTCGCGCACCTTGAATGCGCCTGCTCCGATTTGCTCACCGCCATCCTCACGCAGCGCGTCAAATGAAATTTACAAAGACCTTTCCAGAACTGCCCAGCTTCCAGATCACGCCGATGATCGACGTGGTCTTCCTGCTGCTGACGTTCTTTGTGACGACGACGATCTTCTCCCAGTGGGAGACCGAGCTCGACATCCAGCTTCCGACGGCCGATTCCGGCTCCATTCCCGACCGGCTCCCCGGCGAGGTCATCATCAACCTCGATTCGGAAGGCCGCATCGTCATCAACCAGCACGAGCTGACGACGGACGAGCTGCTGGAGAAATTCCAGCGCCTCGTGAAGATCTATCCCGGCCATCCGGTCGTGATCCGTTCCGACAAGAGCACGCGCTACGAGCATCTCGTCGCCGTGATCGACACCTGCAGCAAGGCGGGGATTGGCAACATCTCCTTCGCCACCGCCATGACCGACGATGCGGGGGGCGACGAGGAGTCGCTGCCCGCCGCCGCCGTCGGCACTCTGACACGCCAGCCATGATCCTGTTCCGCACTTTCGCCCGTTGTTTCGCTTTCATTGCCGCCTGCCTGCTCGTTCCGGCGGCCGTGCTCGGCGCCGATGAGCGCGCCGAGGAGGATCGTCGGGCTTTCGCCGACGGGCTGTTCAGTCGCGAGATGTACCGCGCCGCCGCCGTCGAGTACGCCGAGCTGCTTCTCAAGTATCCCGAAGGGCCGGATCGCGACATGCTTTTCTTCCGCCTTGGCGAGTCGCTGCGGCTGAGCGGCGATCGTGAAAACGCCGCCAAGGCCTACCTCCGGGCGAGCCAGATCCCGGAAGGCCCCTTCCGCCTTCGCGCGCGCTTCAAGCGCGCCGCGCTTTTCCTGGAGATCGGCCATTCCGAAGCGGCCGCCGAGCTTTTCGCCGCGCTGCTCAAGGAGACGCTCCCCGACGACATCCGGGAGCTGTCGCTCTACTACCACGGCGAATCGCTCAACCAGTGCGGCCACGCGGCCGAGGCCGTCCAGCAGTTCGAGGCGTTGATCAAGGCCTATCCAAAAGGCGAGATGACCGCCTACGCGAAGCTCTCCCTCGGCCGGATTCTGGGCCAGCCCGGCGAAACCGCCAGTTTCGCCCGCTCCCGCCAGCTTCTCCAGGAGGTCGTGGATGCGGCGCCGTCGCCGCGTCTGGCCGCCGAGGCGCTTTATTTGATCGCCCGCGCCGAGTTTGCCAACGAGAACTACAAGGAGGCCGCGGTCTCCTTCCAGCAGCTCGAATCGCGCTACCCTGAAGACGTCCGCGTGGCGGAGTCTCGTCTCCAGGCCGCCTGGGCCTACCTCAACGCCGGGCTTTTCGACAATGCGCTCAAGAGCTGCAATGCGGCGTTGGAGGCCCAGGCGCCGCCACCTGAGAACCATCGCGTCGAATACCTCTACATCCGCGCATGCGCGCTCTTCCAGCTCCTGCGCTACGACGAGGCCGTCAAGGCCTACGCCGACACCGTCGCCGCCGACCCGCACGGCCCGTATGCGGCCAAGGCGCAGTACCAGATGGCGCTTGCCGCCTATCGCAACGCCCGCTACGATGATGCGATCGCCGCGCTTTCGCCCGTGCTCGCATCCCTCGAGATGCGTCGAGACGCCCTCTGGCTCATGGCCGAGTCCGCCGCGGGCGCCGGAAATGCCGATCTCGCCGTGCAGCACTACAAGCTGCTCGTCTCGGAATTTCCCGACAGCCCCTACGCATGCGACGCGCTCTACCGTCTTGGGCACCAGCTCCAGCTCCGCAAGTCGTGGACCGACGCCTCGTTCTATTTCCTCCAGATCGTCGAGCGCTTCCCCGAGTCGGATCTCGCGCCGCGCGCGCTCTTCGCGTCGGCGACGTCGCTTTCCTCGGCAGGCCAGGGCGCCCAGGCCCTTCGGGACTGGGGGGAGTACCTCAAGCGCTACCCCGCGGCCGAAGGCGTCCCCGAGGCGCTCTACCAGAAGGCGCTCGAGGAGATCCGCATGGATCAGAAGACCGAGGCGCTCGGTTCGCTCGACACGCTCCTCCAGCGTTTTCCCAGGACCGCGCGCCAGGCCGACGCCCAGCTCTGGCGCGGGCATCTCCTGGTGGACAAGGACAACTTCAAGGACGCCGAAGCCGCCTTCCGCGCGGTGCTTGCGGGCGCGCCTTCGGAAGACGCCCGCCGGCAGGCGCGCTTCTCGCTGGCCATGACGCTCCAGCAGGGCGAGCGGCAGGACGAGGCGGCCGAAATCTTCCAGTCGCTCATCGACGATCCGGTCCGCGCCAAGTTCACGCCCCAGCAGCTTGCCTGGCTGAGCGAGCACCAGTTCGCCAAGGGCGACTTCGAGAACGCGGGCAAGACGGCCCGAATTCTCGTCGACCACACGGAGGATGCCGCCTGGAAGCAGGTGGCCTGGACGCTGGTCGCCCGCGCCGCCCGCTCGCAGAAGAAAATCGTCGAGGCCGAGGAGGCCTATCGCGCCGCGATCGCCATCGAGGTGCGTTCGCGCCACTTCGCCGAGGCCACGCTGCGCCTCGCCGAGATCCTCCTGGATCGTGGCGACGCCCCCGAGGCCGAACGCCTCTTCGCCCTCGCCGTCGATCGCTGCGCCGCGCCGGAGCTGCAGCCGTTGCGCATCCACGCCTACGCCGGCCTCGGCCAGGCCGCCCTCAAGGGCGGCCGCAAGGAGGACGCCGCGAAGTACCTGACGACGGTCAGCCTGCTCTACAAGGACGACGCCCTCGTCCCCCCGATCATGGCCCAGGCCATCCGCCTTCTCGAGGAGCTGGGCAAGACGGACGACGCCAATGCGCTCCGCAGCGACCTGGTCGCCACGTATCCGAAATCAAAGGAGGCGGCGGCGATCCAGTCCAACACCCCGGAGGGCGCGAAGTGACATGAACGAGAATCCCAACCGAAGAATCCGGCGAGAGGAAGCGAGCGACGACCACCTGACGGCGTTCATCGTCGCCCTCGTCATCTCGTTTGCCATCCACGCGGTGCTCGGCTTTTTTGCGGGCGATCGCACGATCTCCTTCGCCGGCGACTTCCTCGCCACGCTTGATCAGAAGCTCGCGCTCTTCACGGAGTCCGCCCTCAAGGTCGAAACCTTCGAGGAAGACCCCGCCGCGCCGCTTCCCGATGGCGATCGCGACATCACGAACCCCTACGATGTCGAGATCGAGGACATCTTCCTTTCGGTGCCCACCGCCACGCCCGCCGCCGTTTTTGAGCCGCCTCCCGCGCCCGGCGAACTTTTTGCCAGCCAGAAGCCCGAGCTGCAAAAGCCCGGCCCCGCCGCCGCCGCGGAGCCCACCGCCCCGTGGCAGCCCCGGGAAGATCTGGTCATGGTCGTCGACAAGATCGTCTACGACGACGTCGTTCCCTTCGCGCCGCGCGTCGTGCCGGACATCGAACGCAAGGTCTTCACGCCCGACGTCTCGCTCGAATACAAGCTTTCCGAAGCCATCGAGACCGCCGGATCCATCGGCACGCCTTCCTACGTCGCGCCCGCGCCCCCGAAGGTCGACGACGCCGAGGTCGCGCAGACGCTCGTCGGCGGCGAGACGCGCATGCCCGAGATCGTCGAGGCCGGCAGCATCGCCTCCGGCGAGAAGGCCGCCGAGTTCCTCCGTGAAATCCCCGCCGACGTCGCCCCCGACAAGCCCATCGAGAACGTGCTCAAGACCGGACTCGTCGTCTATCGCCCACGCCGATCCGACGGCTATGTCTATTTCCGCGTGGACGTCGATCGCAAGGGCGCCGACGTGCTTCCACCGCTTCCCCGCGACATCCTGCTTGTGCAGGACGCCTCCGCCAGCCTCTCGATCGACCGCTTGAATTTCTGCCGCCAGGCGTTCAACGACATCGTCGACGGCCTCCCGCCGACGGACCGGTTCAACGTGATGAAGTTCAGCACAGACACGTCGACCGCCTTCGGCAATGGGTGGCGGCGTGCGGACGCCGCCGCCAAGGCCGAGGCGAAGACCTTCATCGCCGGCATCGAGTCCGAGGGGAACACGGACATCTTCAACGCCATGCATGCCGTCCTGGAGATGCCTCGCGTCTCGGGCCGCGTCATGATCGTCATCCTCGCCTCCGACGGGCGCGCGACGGCGGGCGACGTGCGGCGCGACGCCGAAATCATCGGCCAGTTCTCCAAGCTCAACCAGGGCGGCGTCTCCGTCTTCAATGTCGGCGTCTCGAAAACCTCCAACGAGTTTCTCCTCTCGATGCTCTCGTTCTGCAACCGCGGCGGCGCCGCCGCCATTGCCGACGACCGGTTCATGATCCCCGGAACCATCAAGCGGCTTTTCGAGGGGATTTCCAGCCCCGTTTTGACCGACATCCGGTTCATGTTCGACAGCAAGTCCCGTGCCGAAGTCGTCCCCACCATGTTGACCCACCTCTACCTCGACCGTCCCATGCAGCTCTTTGGGCGGGCTCCCGAGGGCACGAAGTCCGTCGTCTTCCAGGCGCGCGGCCGATCCGGCGAGAACCGCTACGACATGATCTTCGACCTCGATCTGACGACTGCCGCATCGGCGGACAAGGATCTGGCGACGGCCTGGGCCACGGCGCAGATGTACGACTACGTCGCCGAACATGCCCGCAATCCGTCGCCGGCCCTGCTTGAGACGATGAACGAACTGGGTCGCCAGTACAACGTGACCATTCCTTTCCGAAGGCGGCTGTTCTAGGGGGCGCGCCATGCTCCACATCGTTGCCACGCCCATCGGAAACCTCGGCGACATGACGCCGCGCGCGCTGGAGGCGCTGAAGAACGCGGACGTCATCGCCTGCGAGGACACGCGCCGCACATGGCAGTTGCTCTCGCATTTCGGCATCCCGCGGCCTGCGACGATGATTTCCTACCGCGAGGGCAACGAGGAGCGCGCGGGCGCGCGCATCCTCGAGTTGCTGCGCGGCGGGGCCAACGTGGCGCTTTGCACGGATGGCGGCTATCCCGGCATCAGCGACCCCGGGTTTCGCCTGGTGCGCGACGTCGTCGCGGAAGGGCTGCCGATGTGCGTCCTGCCCGGCGCGTGCGCCGCGGACATCGCGCTCGTGATGTCGGGCCTCCCGACCTCGAGCTGGACCTTCAAGGGCTTCCCGCCCCGCAAGCCGGGCGCATTGCGCCGGTTTTTCGAGGAAGAGGCCGCCATGCCGCACACCCTTGTGCTCTATGAATCGCCGTTTCGCCTCGGCCAGACCCTGGCGGCGGCGGCCGAGGTGCTCGGCGGGCGGCCGGCGGTCGTCTGCTTTGAGATCACCAAGCTCCACGAGCGCGCCGAACGCGGCACGCTGCCCGAACTCGCCGCCCGCTTCGCCGATGCAAAGGCGAAAGGGGAGATCACGATCGTGATTGGCGGGTGTGTCCGCAAGAGGGATTAGGGGGTGGGGACAGACCCTCAAAACCTGATCGAGTTTGCCGTTCACGCACCCAGCGAAGCGGTACGCGTTCTCGTACACGAAAAAGGCGTTTTTTCTCGACTCTTGGCGGGGGTTGTGCTATCGTATGGGGCATTTTTCAGGGAAGGCGTTGCTGGAAGGACGTTTGGAAAAGGAAACCAGTGAATGAGCAATGATGGAAAACATGAGGCGGGAACGGGCGCGCAGTCGCCGCTGCTCTTCCAATTGGGGCCGGTGCAGGACTTCATCGCCCAGGCGCGGAGCACGCGGGACATGTGGTCGGGGTCGTACCTGCTCTCGTGGCTGATGGCCCATGCGATCGTGGCGGTCCTGGAGAAAGGCGCCGAAACGGTGATCCCGGCGCCGGGACCGGATTCCAACCCGTTGGTGGCGGCGCTGCGAGACCCCGGGCGATTGGCCGACCCTTCGCGGGCGTTGATCTCGAACCTCCCGAACCGCTGTCTGCTGCTGGCGCCGTCGGGGAGGGAAGCCGAAATCGCCGCCGCCGCCGAGCGTGCCGTCCGCGCCGAACTGGGCCAGATGGGCGAGGCGGTCTGGCATTGGCTCCTCGGCAAGGGCGCCGATCCGGCCTGGAAGGCGCGGTGGGATGCGCAGATTGCCGCCTTCCCGCAGATGACGTGGGCGTGGACGCCCTGGGCGCCGGGGGAGCCGTGGCGGGAGGCTTGCGGTCGGGTGGGCGCCCTGTTGGCCGCGCGTCGCAACACGCGGGACTTTGCGCAATGGGCAAGCGCCGAAGCCGGGGTGCGCAAGGATTCGCTCTCCGGCAAGGAGGAGGTCGTCGGCACGGAGGCGTTCTGGGCAAAGTTGCGTCAAGGCGGGCGCAGCTTGTTCAAGACATCGGGCCACGCCTATGGCGCGATGAACCTGATCAAGCGGCTTTGGGTCCATGTGAACGATGCCGACGATGCGGACTACCTTTCCTCCGCGTTGCATGCGCTCGAGGGAAATGTCCGGGATGCGCTCCGGGTCGCGTCGCTTCCCGAGATCGCGGGGAGAAACGAACCGGGAAACAACCGCTACGTCGCCATGCTGGCCTTGAATGGCGACAGGATGGGGGAGCGCGTGTCGCAGGCCAACACGTCGCCCGAGGCGTTGAGCCGATTCAGCGCGAGGCTTTCGTCCTTCGCGCTCGACACGGTGCGGGGGATTGTCGAGGGCCATCATGGCGAGCTGGTCCATGCCGGGGGCGACGACGTGCTGGCGATTCTGCCGTCGACGACGGCGATCGCCTGCGGCCGGGCGCTTGTCGCGGCGTTTTCCGACGTGATGGGCGGGGGCGCCACGGCTTCCTGCGGCATTGCGGTGGGGCATGAGCAGGCGCCGTTGCAGATGCTTGTGCGCGAGGCGAGGCGGATGGAGTCGGTCGCCAAGAACCGCTACCACCGGGACGCCCTGGCGATCGCCCTTTACAAGCGTTCGGGCGAAATCATCGAATGGGGCTGCAAATGGGGCTGCGGTGCGCTCGATCTGATGGCGGAGATCACCGCGTTGGTTGGCGACGGCAGCCTTTCCGGCCGCTTCCCCTGCGCATTGGCCGGGCTGCTGGCACCGTATGCACTTCAGGGCTCCAACGACGCCATGAAGCCGGTGATCCAGGCGGATGTCCGCCATGTGCTGGGGCGTCAGGGGATCGCGATGAATTCCGATGAACGCGAGCGGCTTGCAAAAAAGATCGACGCCTATCTGGAGACGACGAGCAGCCGCCTCGACGACTTCATCAAGCTGTTTCTCGTTGAAACGTTCATCAACCGTGCACGAGGGGAGAATTGACCGCGATGCATTCGTTTACGATGATTCCGCAGGACGTCCTGTTCTTGCGCGACGCCCGTCCCATGGAGGCTTCGGACGCCGGTCTCGGCGCCAACTGGCCCCCGGCCCGACCAGCTCTACAGCGCCATCCACCACGCCTTTCTGCGTCGCTGGCCGGATCCGCAGCCGTGGGAAGGCGCCGGCGCGCACAACTACCGCGACAAGGCGAAGCCTGAAAACCAGGGGCGCAGCAAGGACAAGAACCCCGGCTCCTCCTTCCGTTTCGGCGCGTTGAAAACAATCGGGCCGTTCCCGGCCAAGGGCGATGCGGTCTATCTGCCGTGTCCGCTCGACCTCGGCATGAAGCTGGTGGCGCTGCCCAAGGGTCAGACCGACCTTCCGGCGCCGTTGACTTACGCGTTTCTGCCGCAAGAGGAGGGCAGGAGGACGCCCCCGCAGTGGATTCCGGGCGACCTGTACCTGCGCTACCTGCGCGGCGAGGCGATCGAAGCGGCGGCGTTGGCCCCCATCGACGACGACGCGCTCTATGCGCCCGACCGCAACCTCGGCATCGCCCTCGACCCGGAGACCGGGACGACGGTCGACGGCAAGCGCTACCAGGCCGAGTACCTGCGGCTTCAAGAGGGCGTTTCGCTTGCCTTCCAGGCCGAATGCCTGGTCAAGGCGCGTGGCGGCAACGGATCGGTGCGCGATCTTTTCATGGAAGACTGGACGGGCGGCAATCTGGTCATGGGCGGGCAGCAAGGCGTTGTCCGCGTCGAACGCGCGGCGCAAGCGCTCGCGCTGCCGCCGCTTCCCGATCTTACGACGCCGCATCTCCGCTGGACGCTGCTGGCGCCGGCGGTGTTCAAAGCGGGCTGGCGTCCCGGCTGGGTTCAAGACGGGGGCGCCGTTGCGCTTCGCAGGAATGTCGCGCGCAATCCCGGCGAGCCTCGCCATGCCTGGAAAGCCCGTCAAAACGAAGCGCCTTTCCTCGAGGCGAAGCTGGTCGCCGCCCGTGTTGGCAAGCCCGAGGCGTTTTCGGGCTGGAACCAGCAGGAGGGCCGCCCCAAGCCGACCCAGTTGGCGGTGCCGGCGGGGTCGAGCTACGTCTTCGACTGCGGCAGCGTCGAGAACGCCGCGCTGCTTGCCGTGCAGCTGCACTTGAAGCCCCGCAGCGACGACCTGGGCGAAAAGGGCCATGGCGTCGGCGTCTGTTCTTCCGTTCAAATCTAAAACCCCAATCCCCAATCTCAAATTTCAAATCCCAAATCCGAAAGGTTCCTCTCCATGATGACGAAAACCCTGACCATCTTCACCCGCACGCCGCTGCATGTCGGCTTCGGCTCCTCCGTCGGCGCCATCGACAAACCCGTCGCCCGCGAGCGCCACACCCGCTTTCCCGTCATCCCCGGCAGCGGCGTCAAGGGGGTGATGCGCGACTATGCGGAAAAACAGGATTTTGACAATGTGGAGGCGCTCTTTGGGCGTGAACCGACGGACAGGAGCGAACAGGGGAGCGCCGGGGCATTGGGTTTTGGCGAGGCGCGCCTGCTGGCGTTCCCCCTTCGTTCCGCCAAAGGCTCGTTTGCCTTGGCAACCAGTCCGCTGGCGCTGGCGCGTTACGCCCGCGACAAGGGGCTCGACTTCGCAGTGCCGTCGGTTGAACCGCGGCAAGCGCTTGCCGGTTCGGCGGTCAGACTTGAAAACGGCAGAGTGGCCCTTGAAGAATATGTCTTCGCCTCGGCCGGGGAGTTTCCGACGGAATGGGCGGATCATTTGTCCGGGTTGCTTGACGACGTCGTCTTGCGCGAAGCCAAGACGCATTTCGTCCTGCTCCCCGACGAGGATCTTTCGTTCTTTGCCGAGCATGCCTGTCAAGTCCAGTACCACAACAGGATCGATTCGGATACCGGAACCGTCGCGGACGGCGCGCTTTTCAACACCGAGACCGTTCCTTCGGAGACGCTTTTCCATGCGCCGCTTCATCTGTTGCGGGCAGAGGGCGATGCAAACGTCTGGTTCGCGCACTTTGCCGAACAGGAGCGACTCCTTCAGTTTGGTGGCGACAGCACCACGGGGCTCGGCTTTTGCACGGTAAAACTCGCTTAAGGAGAAGTTCCCATGAAAAACCTTGAACAAATTCGTGCCCGAAATGCGATGGCGGCAGCCAGACAAAACCTCGCCGGGCCCAACGGCGGCGAAGTGATCAAGAAAATCCCGCCGTTGATCATGAACCACGGTCTTCTTGCCATCGGCGCGTATGCGTTTGACGAAAAGACGGGGTTCAGGGGCGCGATCGACGCGATAGCCACCCACCTGGCGGACCCCGATGTCGCCTGCGTGCCCGAAAACTGCACGGACACGGCCAAGTTGATGAACTACCTCAGCTCCGAGGCGACTTCCCATCAGCTCAAGCTTTGCACGGCGGAGGCGATGGCCTGGTTGGACTATGCCCGTCGTTTCATCAAAAAGGGCTGAATGCCATGAGCCAGATTCCAATGACAAAAGACTATGCGGAAGCTGTGGGTGAATGGTGCGAACAAGTCCAGAACCGCTCGCTTCTCCACGAGAAGTTCGCATTTCCCAAGCATTGGGGGGGCGACAACAAGGAGAATCAAGCGTCCAACTGGTCGCTGATGCGAATCGCTTCCAACGGATCCATCCTTTTGAACCAGAAGGTAAAGGAACTGGAAAGAAAGGCAAACGGGAGGAATGTTGAGACTGAAGAAAAACGGCGACAATTGCGCGCCGATGCCAATCGATGCCGCAGACTTGCCCAAACAAGCGTGGGGGCGGGTCTTGACGACCTCCGTCCACGGCATTCCGCTCGTTTCCTCGAACTCCTTCGTTCAACCTATTCAAAGGAGAACCTGCGCATCGTCGAGGCTCGCCTTGAAGGGCGCCTTGCCATCAATTTGTCTGAAGGCGTCATTCAAAACGCCGGCATCAATTTTGACCGGATTTTTGGCCTGCCGCTGATCAATGGCTCGTCCGTCAAGGGCGTCGCCCGAAGCGTGGCGCTCACGGAGTTGAAAACGAAGGAAGGGGATGAACGGGATCGGATGCTGGACACGTTTGTCCGCGTTTTCGGGGTGGGCGAGAGCGACTGGAGAGGCGACTTGGCGCCCTTTGCGCAAGTGGACGAGAAGCGGTCGCTCGGCAATGCGCGGCTCAACTTGCCGCTCGACCTCAAGGGCGCCGTGACGTTCCTCCAGGCCGCTCCGACAAACGATGCCAAAATCGTCGTGGACATCACGAACG
This sequence comes from Kiritimatiellia bacterium, assembly GCA_050942875.1. Lineage (GTDB taxonomy): Bacteria > Verrucomicrobiota > Kiritimatiellia > RFP12 > UBA3636 > JAAZAI01. The sequence goes on along the minus strand of JBMNOD010000015.1, from coordinate 9,872 downwards.
TCCATACGCCGGACTACTATCGCACGGGGAGGCAGGAAGACCTGCGAAACGAGCGGCCTACGCTCAACTACTTCCCCGCCGTTGAGCGTGGAGCCGAATTTGCATTCCCCATTCTCCTTAACGGAATCAACCGGGATTTGAAATTGCTGGTGGCGGCTCAACGCTGGTTGATCGACGCGCTCGAGAACCAGGGGCTCGGCGCCAAGACCGCGGCAGGCTATGGCTGGTTTGAAGACCTGACCTCGGAGCGGGCGGCGCTGGCGGAGAAAGAGCGGCAAATCCAGGAACAAGAAGAGGCTGAGAGAAGAGCCCGGGAACAGGCCGAAGCGGAGGAGGCCGCCCGGGTCGCCTCGCTGTCGCCAGAAGAGAAGATCAACGAGGCCATGTCCACGCTTGCCGCTCTTGACGACCAGGCGTTTGCCGACAAGGTCAAAAACATCTCCACGTTGCCGGAAGAGGAGCAGCGGGCGTTGATCCGCCTGTTTTCGACAAAGGAAAAACGGGACAAGCTGAAGACGTGGCGAAAGCGGAAGCCCGAGATGGCGAAGACGATTGAAGAGGCCGCGAAGCCCCTTGGGGAGCAACTGCCATGACTCGAAAAATCAACATCGCCTTTATCACGCCGTGCTTCTGTCGCGGAGCCGATTGCTCGGAAAACGGGAGATCGGAAATCCGCCCCGCCTCGATTCGCGGCCAACTGCATTGGTGGTTCCGGGCGCTCGGTGGCGCGCCTCGGGACGAAAACGAGATTTTCGGAACCGTCCACGGCGGCGCCAAGGCGTCGACAATCGTGGTTCGGGTCGGCTGTCCCGAACAGGTTCCGGTTGTCCAGAGCCCGACGCTCCCACACAAGACAGGAGGGCCCGGCGCCCCCAGGAACGCCATCGCTCCTGGCGTGTCGTTCGACCTGCTCCTGTCCACACGCCTCGGAGGGTTGAACGCCGATCTTCAGGCGAAGTTCGACCGCGCGCTTCAGGCCTGGCTGCTCATGGGGTCGCTTGGCTTGCGGGCGACGCGCGGGGGAGGCAACTTCACGTGGGACGGGCAGCCTGCCACCCTTGAGGCGTTCGAGACGGCCTTGCGCGACGTTACAAGCGGTTCGCAACTCCGGACGGCTTTTCTGGGAAGGACGTTTGATTCGGCCGAAGCGGCGCGGAAGGTCATGACGGACACCCTCGCCGATCAAGCCTTTGGCAACGCCGCGACGTTGGGACGGGCGTTTCGCGGTCGCAAGACTTCGCCCCTGCGATTTCGCATCGTCAAGTTCAACGCGAACGATTTTCGCATTCTCGCCATCTGGGACGGCAGGCAGGTTGTGACCGGCAACACGGAACACGACCTGCGGCAGGCGATCGACACGCTGAATCAAAGCGGGAAGGAGATCGGCCGTCTTCTCGCCGCTTCCTCGCTTTCACGCTGACTCAAAGGAGAAACCATGGAAGCGGATCGACTGAATCAAGAATACAGGGGAAGGCGGCGATTTCACCCTGCGGATGACAACCCGCAGCCGAAAGGCGTTTGTGACGCCCAATTGGAATCCTTTTAAATTTTGTCTGCTCAAAATTTGTCCAAAACAGATCGCCAGCCGAAAGGCGTTTGTGACAGGTCGAAGGTTTCATTGGTGGAGGCGTCGGCCAGATCCAAGACAGACCCACAGCCGAAAGGCGTTTGTGACAGGTCGAAGGTTTCATTGGTGGAGGCGTCGGCCAGATCCAAGACAGACCCACAGCCGAAAGGCGTTTGTGACGTCATGATCGACGGGCGGTTGAACGCGAGCGTACCGTGTCTAAAACCCACCCACAGCCGAAAGGCGTTTGTGACATGATCTGAATGGCCACCAAAATAATCCATGCGCTCACCGGTCCAAAAGAACCCACAGCCGAAAGGCGTTTGTGACATGATCTGGATGTCCACCAGGATAATCCACTGACCCACCGGCCCAAAAGAACCCACAGCCGAAAGGCGTTTGGGATGTTGCACTGCCGCAATCGACAACGGGACGAGGTTGACGCCGTGGCGAGGGGTGGCGGAAGACAGCGGCTAGGGAGCGGAGGGCAACTTTGTCGCGAGCTTTGGCGTGAACTTTGTCGAGCAAGTGGGGGCTGGGACGAAAGCGGGTGGGGGATGGCCACAAGAAAACGAAAACGATGGGGCGTGAACTTGGACGTGAACGCGACCGGGTACGTAATCCATTGCCCGCGGAGACCGCCATCCTGTGGACGCGGTGTCCTCGCCGCGTGTCGTCGCCCAAGTCTACTCGCCCGCGCCAAGGCGCGGTGCGCTTCGGAAACAGGGGCACGGACATTCCTGTCCGTGTTCGTCCACGGGTTGGAAACCCGTGCCCCTTCGCTCCTTCACCCCTTCGCCCGCCGTCCCGGCGCGATGCGCCTCAGAGGTGGGGCGCAGCCGTCCCGGCAAGCCGCCACTCGCCCTTCGGCTGCGAAGGGCGCCTCTGTCAACAGGGGCACGGACATTCCTGTCCGTGTTCGTCCACGGGTTGGAAAACCCGTGCCCCTTTGCCCCTTCACCCCTTCGCCCGCGGAGACCGCCGTCCTGTGGACGCGGCGTCCTCGCCGCGTTTCGCCACCCCCGCCCACTCGCCCGCGCCAAGGCGCGGGCGAGTGAGTGGAGGGGTTTTTGGGGGACAGACCTCAGTGCACCACGCGGCGGGGACGCCGCGTCCACTGGGCTGCGCAAAATCAATGATCGGTCTGATCGGACTGATCCGACGGATTGATCCTACACTCGACAAGGCGACAAAGTTGCCTTTCGAGTCTAGCCGCCAGCCGCTTAATTCGACAAAGTGGCCTCGGAAGAAACTAGCCACTAGCGACTCCATCGGGCAGGCTCTGGCCGATGAAAAATAGATGTTAAAAATTAACATTTTTGTGTTAACAAATAACATTGGGTGTGTTATACTGGGGGGCGTTTTCAACAGCAACGAATGGGAATCAAACATGGAAAACCTGGGTTGGATTGAACAGAGCGGCGGCAAGGCGCGGGTGGCGGCGGCGATCGCCCCGGCGGTGCGCGCGCTTTTCGCAAAGGGCGGCGCAGGTCGCGTGGCGTTTGCCTCGGAGGCTTCGCAGAATGGCGATGCGTTGCGCATCGGTTCGGCGGAGGGTCTCGAGGGGGTTTATGCGGCGCTTCAGCAGGCCGCGCAGGGCGGCGCGACGCCGGGCGCGGTCGTGGTCGAGGGCGTGGGCGCCTTCGCGGTCTCGCAGCAGGCCGGCAAGGCGGGCTCGCGGCTCGAGGGGCGGATCGCCCTGGTGACGGGCGGCGCGCAGGGCTTCGGCGAGGGAATCGCCCGGGAACTGGCCGCCGCGGGCGCGACGATCGTCGTGGCGGACTTGAACCTGGCGCTGGCCGAGCAGGTCGCCGCTTCGCTGAATGAAGCGCATGGCGCCGGCACGGCCGCGGCGATCAAGGTCGATGTCGGCGACGAGGCGTCCGTCCAGGCGCTCGTCGAGCAGACGGCGCTGCGCTTCGGGGGGCTCGACTTGCTGGTGAGCAACGCGGGCGTCCTGCGCGCGGGCGGGCTCGAGGAGATGACGCTGCAGGCGTTCGAGTTCGTGACGCGGATCAACTACACGGCGTTCTTCCTGATGACGAAACACGCCACGCGGCCGATGAAGATCCAGGCGCGTTTCGACGCCGGCTACGTGGGCGACGTCGTGCAGATCAATTCGAAGTCCGGCCTCGAGGGGTCGAACAAGAACTTCGCCTACGCGGGCGGGAAGTTCGGCGGCATCGGCCTGGTGCAGAGCTTCGCCAAGGAGCTGGTCGAGCACCGGATCAAGGTCAACGCCGTCTGCCCCGGCAATTTCTACGAAGGCCCGCTCTGGAGCGATCCCGAGAAGGGGCTTTTCGTCCAGTACCTCAAGGCCGGCAAGGTGCCGGGCGCGAAGACGGTGCGGGACGTGTACGATTTCTATGTCGCAAAGGTGCCGATGCGCCGCGGCTGCTCGCCGGCCGACGTCGCGAAGGCGATTTTCTATTGCGTCGAACAGACTTACGAGACCGGCCAGGCCATTCCCGTGACCGGCGGTCAGAACATGCTCAAGTAACCCGAGGAGATTCCTTCACCATGGCAACACCAGTCATCATGCCGCGCCAGGGGCAGTCCGTCGAAAGCTGCATCATTGGCAAGTGGCACAAGAAGGCCGGCGACGCGGTCGCGGTCGGCGACATTTTGTTCACCTACGAGACGGACAAGGCCACGTTCGACGAGGCCGCGTCCGTGGCGGGCACGCTGCTCGCCGTGTTCTTCCAGGAGGGCGACGACGTGCCCTGCCTGACGAACGTGTGCGTCATCGGCGAGCCGGGCGAGGACACGGCGGCGTTTGCGCCGTCCGGCGCGGAGGCCGCCGAGGCGGCGCCCGCCGCCGCTTCTGCGGCGGCTGAGGCGGCCCCGGCTGCGCCGGCGCCGGTCGCTGCCGCCGCGGCAGGGGCCGCGGCGTCGGCTCCGGCGTCGGGCGCGGTGTCGCCGCGCGCGAAGCACCTGGCCGAGCGCACGGGCGCGGATCTGCGCCAGGCGCAGGGCTCGGGCCCGGCGGGTCGCGTGATCGAGCGCGACGTGCTGCAGCTCGTCGCCGACGGCCGCATGGCCACGCCCGCCGCGGGCGAGCACGCCGCCGGCATCGCCGGCACGGCGCTGGGCGGCCGCGTCGGCGTCGCCGACACGCTGGCCCCCGCCGCCGCCGCTCCTGCCGCCGCGCCTGCCGCGCCCGCGCTTCCGGCGGACGCCGCCGAGTCGTGGACGGAGAAGCACACGACGATCCGCAAGGTCATCGCGCGCTCGATGCACGAGTCGCTGGCGACGATGGCGCAGCTCACGCTCCATTCGAGCTTCGACGCGACCGAGGTTCTGGCGCTCCGCAAGCGCCTCAAGGCCGCCAACGAAAAGGGCCTCGCGCTGGCGGAGACGGTGCCGACGCTGGGCGACATCCTGCTCTACGCGGTGTCGCGCACGCTGCCGAACCACCCGGCGTGCAACGCGCACTACGACGACGAGAAGATGACGTACTTCAAGCACGTCCACCTCGGCGTCGCGATCGACACGCCGCGCGGCCTGATGGTCCCCACGCTTTTCGCGGCGGACGTCATGAGCCTGCCGGAGATTTCGCGCCAGGTCAAGGCGCTCGCGGGCGACTGCCGCAAGGGCACGATCAGCCCCGACCTGCTGAAGGGCGGCACGTTCACCGTGACGAACCTCGGCACGTTCGGCGTGGAGACCTTCACGCCGGTGATCAATCCGCCGCAGACGTGCATCCTCGGCGTGGGCGGGCTGACGACGCGCGTGCGCGCCAACGCGGACGGCTCCGTCGGCACGTACCAGGCGATGGGGCTTTCCCTGACGCTCGACCACCGCGCCGTGGACGGCGCGCCGGCCGCCCGGTTCCTGCAGGAGCTGGTTTCCGCGCTGGAGAACTTCACCCTGCTGCTGATGAATGGAGGAGGTCGCTAAGATGTACGACGTCATGGTTCTGGGCGGCGGCCCGGGCGGCTACCTGGCCGCCGAACGCGCGGGGCAGGCCGGTCTTTCGACGCTGCTTGTCGAGAAGAACAAGCTCGGCGGCGTCTGCCTCAACGAAGGCTGCATCCCCTCGAAGACGCTGCTGAACAGCGCGAAGATCTACGACCACGCGCGCAACGGCGCGACGTACGGCGTCACGGCCGAGAACGCGAAAATCGACCAGGCGGCGGTCGTCGCCCGCAAGGACAAGGTCGTCAAGACGCTCGTCTCCGGCGTGGGCGCTTCGCTGAAGGCCGCGAAGGTCGAGGTGAAGACCGGCTTCGGCGAAATCGTCGGGCGCGACGCCGACGGCGTCATCCGCGTGAAGGTCGGCGAGCAGGTCTTCGAGGGTCGGCGGCTGATCGTCGCCACCGGCTCCGAGGCGGTCGTGCCGCCGATTCCGGGCGTCAAGGAAGGCCTGGCGGCGGGCACGGTGCTGACGAACCGCGAGATCCTCGACCTGCAGTCGATCCCCCGGACGCTCGTCGTCGTGGGCGGCGGCGTCATCGGCCTGGAGATGGCCGGGTACTTCCAGACGTGCGGCACGCAGGTGACGGTGGTCGAGATGCTCGACCACATCGCCGGCGCGGCGGATCGCGAGATGTCCGCGCTGCTGCAGAAGGCGTTCGAGAAGCAGGGCGTGAAGTTCCACCTCAACGCGAAGGTCACGTCGGTCGGCGACGGCTTTGTCGAATTTGAAGAAGGCGGCGCGACGCAGCGCGCGGACGCCGAGCGCGTCCTCATGAGCGTGGGGCGCCGCCCCGTCACGAAGGGCTTCGGCCTCGAGAACCTCGGCGTACACGTCGAGCGCGGCCGCATCGTCGTGGACGCCCAGGGCCGCACGAACGTGCCGGGCGTCTTCGCCATCGGCGACGCGAACGGCGTCTGGATGCTGGCGCACGCGGCGTACCGCGAGGCGGAGGTCGCGGTGAACACGATCCTCGGCAAGCGCGACGCGATGCGCTACCAGGCCATGCCGTCGGTCATCTACACGACCCCGGAGATGGGCTTCGTGGGCGAGACCGAGGAGACGTGCAAGGAGAAGGGCGTCGCCTACCGCAAGGTGACGCTGCCCATGAGCTACAGCGGCCGCTACCTCGCCGAGAACGACGGCGGGGAAGGGCGGATCAAGCTGCTGGTCGATCCCGTGCGCAACCGCCTGCTCGGCTGCCACCTGCTCGGCAGCTACGCCTCGGAGATCATCCTCTCCGCCGGCGTCATGATCGAAGCCGAGATGCGCCTCGACGACATCAAGGAGATCGTCTTCCCGCACCCCACCGTCGGCGAGATCATCCGCGAAGCCGTCTTCCGCGTCTAATCCACTCATTCCATTTTAAAACCAGGAGAATCACACCATGCCCAAACAGTTACTCGTCAAGCCCTCCGACGTCCGCAAGGCCGGCTGGATCAAGTTCGACAAAATCCCCGTTTGCCAGTACGCCAAGACCGTCAAGGAGGAGGCCGCCAACTTCAAGAAGGCCGACTTCCTGCGCATCTACACGCACATGCGGATGATCCGCGAGTTCGAGTCGATGCTGCTCTCGATCAAGACGACGAACACCTACAACGGCCTCGAATACAACAACCCCGGCCCGGCGCACCTCTCGATGGGCCAGGAGGCCGCCGCCGTCGGCCAGGCGTACCACCTGACGCCGGACGACTACATCTTCGGCTCGCACCGCAGCCACGGCGAAATCCTCGCCAAGGGGCTCTCGGCGATCCACAAGCTCGACGACGCGTCGCTGCTCAAGATCATGGAAGGCTTCCTCGACGGCGCGACGTACCGCGTCGTGGAGCAGGCGAACCGCGGCCGCGACCTGAGCGTGAAGGAGACGGCCGTCGAGTTCCTCGTCTATGGCGCGCTGGCGGAAATCTTCGCCAAGCAGACGGGCTTCCACAAGGGCCTCGGCGGCTCGATGCACGCCTTCTTCCTGCCCTTCGGCATCTACCCCAACAACGCGATCGTCGGCGGCTCCGGCTCGATTTCCGTCGGTTCCGCGCTCTACAAGAAGATCAACCGCAAGCCCGGCGTCGTGATCTGCAACATCGGCGACGGCGCGATGGGCCGCGGCCCGGTCTGGGAAGGCCTGGGCCTGGCGGCGATGGACCAGTTCCGCACGCTGTGGGAAGGCGACATGAAGGGCGGCCTGCCGATCCTCTTCAACGTGATGAACAACCAGTACGCCATGGGCGGCCAGCCGCGCGGCGAGACGATGGGCTACGAGTTCCCCGCCCGCATCGGCGCCGGCGTCAACCCCGAGCAGATGCACGCCGAGCGCGTGGACGGCTACAATCCGCTGGCCGTGATCGAGGCGATGTCGCGCAAGCTCGCGATCCTCCGCGAGAAGCGGGGCCCCGTGCTGCTCGACACGGTCACCTACCGCTATTCCGGCCATTCCCCCTCCGACGCCGACTCCTACCGCACGCCCGAGGAGAAGGAGATGTGGCAGCAGGAAGATTCGATCGCGGCCTTCCGCCGCGAGCTCGTCGAAGCCAAAATCCTCAAGGAGTCGGACTTCGCCAAGGCCGACGAGTCGGTCGTGCGCACGGTCACGGACGCCGTCCGCCTGGCCATCGACCCCGCCGTGTCGCCGCGCATGGATCTCGTCGCCACGCCGGACGCCATCGAGAAGATCATGTTCTCGAACGAGCGCCGCCCCAAGATGGAGGATCGCCCGGCCGACATGCTGCAGAAGCGCGAGGACAACCCCCGCGTGCAGCAGATCGCCAAGAAGGAGCGCTTCGGGTTCGACGCCGCGGGCAAGCCCGTGTCGAAGAACAAGGTCTTCCAGCTCCGCGACGGCCTTTTCGAGGCGATCCTCGACAAGTTCTACGAAGACCCGACGCTCGTCGCCTACGGCGAGGAGAACCGCGACTGGGGCGGCGCGTTCGCCGTCTATCGCGGCCTGACCGAGGCGGTGCCGTACCACCGCCTCTTCAACACGCCCATCTCCGAAGCCGCCATCGTCGGCTCGGCCGTCGGCTACGCGATGAGCGGCGGCCGCGTGATCTGCGAGCTCATGTACGCCGACTTCCTCGGCTGCGCGGGCGACGAAGTGTTCAACCAGCTTCCGAAGTGGCAGGCGATGTCCGCCGGCATCCTCAAGATGCCGGTCGTCGTGCGCGTCTCCGTCGGCTCCAAGTACGGCGCCCAGCATTCGCAGGACTGGACGGCGCTCTGCACGCACGTCCCCGGCCTGAAGGTCGTGTTCCCGGCCACGCCCTACGACGCCAAGGGCCTGATGGCCTCGGCGCTCAACGGCACGGATCCCGTGATCTTCTTCGAGAGCCAGCGCATCTACGACGTGGGCGAGCAGTTCCACGAAGGCGGCGTGCCGGTCGAAAGCTACGAGATTCCCATCGGCGAGCCGGACGTGAAGAAGGCCGGCAAGGATCTGACGATCCTGAGCATCGGCGCGACGCTCTACCGCGCGCTCGAAGCGGCGAAGATCTTCGAGGAGCGGCACGGCATCAGCGTCGAGGTCATCGACGCCCGTTCGCTCGTGCCCTTCAACTACGAGAAGGTCGTCGAGTCGGTCAAGAAGACGGGCAAGATCATCGTGGCGGGCGACGCCTGCGACCGCAGTTCGTACATGAGCGAGCTGGCGCGCAACATCGGCGACCTCTGCTTCGACCATCTCGACGCGCCCGTGGCGGTGCTCGGCTCCCGCAACTGGATCACCCCGGCCTACGAACTCGAAGAGCACTTCTTCCCGCAGGCGAGCTGGTTCGTGGACATCTTCCACGAGCGCATCCAGCCGATCGCCGGCTACGTGGCGACGAAGTCCTTCACGGACGTCGAAATCGTCCGCCGCAACAAGCTGGGAGTGTAGGGAAGTCCAAGGTCCAAAGTCCAAAGTCCAAGGTCCAAAGTCCAAAGTCCAAGGTCCAAAGTCCAAAGTCCAAGGTCTCTTGTCAGTCGCTAGTCGCTAGTGGCTATGTGCAGAGAAGCGGCTAGCGGCTGGCGGCTAGCGGCTAGGGTGTCAAAGGCAACTTTGTCGCAAAGTTTGAAGATCGGTCGGATCAGTCGGATCAGTCGGATTAGACCGATCAGACTGATCAGGCCGATCCTTGAGTTTGCGCGGTACAGTGGACGCGGCGTCCCCGCCGCGTGGCAAGGTCTTCACCTTGGGAACGCGGGGATCCGCACCCGCCCCGCTACCTGCGCCTTTCCGTGGACGCGGCGACCCCGCCGCGTTTCGTTTTGCGCCATCGGCGCGTTTCGCCTCGGAGGTGGGGCGACGCCGTCCCGGCTAGCCGCCTCGACTGCGTGGCGAATCATCGGCGAACCGTCCGCCTCTCGGTCGTTCACGTACCCGTACCCAGCGAAGCGGTTCGCGTACACGAAAAACGTAAA
>JBMNOD010000090.1:0-13711 GCA_050942875.1 Kiritimatiellia bacterium | reverse complement strand
TTGCACATCCCCTTGCGAGCAAGACCTTTGCCTTGCTTTGCTGCGCCATATCCTGACCATTGATACTCACTGGGGCTCCCGACGACATCGGCACGGACGGGATTCAGGTTGATGTAGGCGGCGACGGTCATGATCGTGCTGTAGTCGGGCGAGAGGAGGATGCTCTTGAAGCGCGAACCCCAGATCGTGCCGCTATGGTCGTGGCGGTCGTTGTACATCATCGAGAACGTCTCCTTGAACGTCTTGCAAAACTGCGAAAGGTCGTACATGCGCCGCCGGAGTGCAAACTTGGCGTCGACGACCCTGCCTGCCATGCCTTTCTTTTCCCACAGCTCCCATTCGGCCAGGATGCGGTCCGTCTTCTTCTTGCCATAGAGAAGACGCATGCGCCGGACGAGCTCCTGGTCGTCGACAGGTTTCGGCAACGGCACTTTCACGAGGATGTGGAAGTGGTTGTCCATGAAGGCGTAAGCAAGGACGTCGACGCCGGAGAAACCGGCGGCGGCATTCATCAACCATTCAAGGCGGGGCTTCTCATCTTCATCAAGCAGAAATCGCTGGCCGGAGATTCGGCTGATGACGTGGTAAACCCCCTCCCCTTTTGCAAGGACTCTTGGCAGTCTCATAGGCAGCTCCTTTTTATGATTTTGACGCTTTTCAGGCGTTCGACTGCAGAATAGCACATGCGAACGACGAATGCGAGCATAAAATAGGGGACAGACCCCAAAAAAAATGCTTCATCCTTACATCAGCCGTATCTTGCGGTCCAATTCTGGAGGCGAAGTCGATCCGACGCTCGAATGTCATTGAAGTCAGCGCGATGCAACCACGTGCCTTTGAAGTACTGTTTGGCGAGATCCGGGAAAACCGTGAATCCGCCAAGCTGCTCGCGCGGACGAACCGTCAGACTCTCCGCATCCGAGATCAAGGCGTCAAGCGCGGCGAAAAGGAAATCCGCAGGCCCGATTCTCGTGCTTCCAACGTCAATTGCCGATGGCAGGAAGGTCGAGAGATCGACCTTCTCCGCTGCGGCGACCAAATCCGAACGGCTGACCCTGACAGGCTCCACCACCCCCTCGGGTTCATCCAGGAAACCGTACACAATCCCCGGCTCATGGCGTTCCGCACCGCGCAGGAATCCGACGGCGGCGGCGAAGACATCGGCAACCGACCAGGACTCAGGCGCACGGACCGGACCGAACTCGCGCGCAAGCGACGCCATGATCGCCGGCAAGTCGGAACGGTTGATCGCCACGCGCGACGCGAGTCGCTTCTCGAGCTGTTCCACGGTCACGAATTCAAAACGACGATCGGCCTTGATGCGGCGGATGATGTCCTCGATCCGGCGCAGGTACTCTTTCGCATCCGCCTCGCTCCGCCGCGGAGCGATCACCCATTTCCCCCATTCGGCATTTCGTCCGTTGTAATTGAGACCGTCCCAGAACTGAAGTGCGTGCACGATGTTCGGATGGCACCAGAGGCAGGTCGTCTCGTATTTCGCAAGTGCGTCGAGAAGGCGCTCCGGTTCGTATTTCGGATAATTCGGCGGCAGGACGTACTCCTCGAAGTTGACGCCGTAGCCGATCACGCACTGATTGGCAAAATGCGCCATGCTGCGGGTCGCATAGGCGAAAGTCGCGCCCAGATAGAACCTGACGCCCAGTTCGGCGGCGGCATAATAGAGCAGATAGGCATCGCAGTTTCCCCCGGGCACCATGGCGAGGACGCGGGGCTGTCCCGTATGCGATCTGATGAGATCCAGCCCTTCGCGCTCGCGTTCCAGAATCGTCGCGTACGCCCACCGCCAGTCTGCCGCATCGGCGACCTCGAGGTTGTTAGGGTGGATCGAATGATGAAGCGTATGCGAGATCTTGACATGTGGACGCATCGCCTCGATGACATCCTCGCGCTTCCATTCGACGAGTTGCCTTGCCACATAGCCAACCGTCGCGAAATGCGCGGTCACATTCTGCCGCGTGCAGATCTCCGCAATTTCCTTGATGCCCTCGGCGTCAGCGGGAGAGGTGAAGTCTTCCGTATCGAAACTCAGCAGCACCTGGGTGGCATGCAAGATCGGCATGGCGTCAGAATCCTTTCGTTTCGGGGTCCGGCAGGGTTCGGGTGAACACGCCACTGCCGGTCGTGAGGTAGAAGAGCCGCTTGCGATCGACGATCACCTTCGACGAGCAACCTGAAGGAACCTTGTCCGAACCGGCGAGCGGCGCCCAGTGGCGACCGCCGTCCCAACTGACCGCGACCGTGCGATCAGCGGCGATTCCCGCGACGACGAGGTCCTTCGTGTGCCAGTCGAAAGACAGGAATGCACACTCGCCGAGGTTCGAGTCAACGAACGGATGGAAGGTCGCGCCGCCGTCAAGCGATTCCTGGATGGGCTTGCCGAAAGCCAGGAACCGTCCCGGCGTGAACGGATCGGCCGCCACAAGTCCGACGGGTTTGTTGGTCTCGCGCCAGACATTGTCCTTGCGGTCAAGACACCAATTCTTCCAGAGCTTTTTCGAGTGGCAGACGGCAGAGCCGTCGGGTCCGAAGTAGAGCTGTGGAAAGACGCCGTCCACCCATTCCGCCTCCTTGAAGAGGCTCTTCCCCCGCGGCAGGCCTTCGCCAAACCACTCCCAGTCGTCGCCTGCGTTCTTGGTGCGGTAGATGCCGCCTTTGCCGGGTTCGACCGGACCGGAAACCAGAATCAGGAACGAATCGTCCGCCGGATTGTTCGCGATCGTGTACGCCTTCACGGCGCCGAGCGAACCGTCGAGTTTTGGCAGGCCCCGCAGGGCGGGATCCTCCCACCAGCGACCGGCGTATTTCGATCGCTTGACCATGCTCGGCCCCTTGCCGCCGCACATCATGGCGAGTCCCGGCGTCTTGTGCGAATACGAAGCCGTGCAGGCGTAGACCCAGCCGTTCGGCGCCCAGTAGCGGTTGCCGCCGTCGACGGACGTGAAGAGCCCCATGTCCGCAACGCCGTAGATGATGTTCTTTTCGCTGAACGGGTCGAACTCGATCGTAAAGGACACGAGCTGCATGATGCCGTCCACGCGGCTCGTCCAGTGCCGTCCGGCGTCGGTCGACTCCCAGATCTCGTACCAGTCGGTCGCGAGCCAGTGATCGTCGTCCTTTGGATTGACGATCAGCGATGAAAGCGCGTCCATCGGGTGTTGCGTCATGTATTGAAGCCGCGGCTCGCGCTCGGGAACGCCGGCACGCTTCGATTCGCACGTCACCGGCGTCCACTGCGCATCGCCGGGCTTTCTTCTCCAGATTCCGCCCGCCGCATCGCCGGCAAGATAGAAGTCGCTTCCTGCTCCGAAGGCAAGGAAATTGCCTTGGGCGGCGGCCCAGTACTTGTTCGTATCGGGCCCGGGGAGGCCTTCATGATAGTCGTTCCAGGTTCTGCCGCCATCGACGCTGCGTTTCACCCGGTCATGGTCGAAATAGCCGATCAGTTCGCTGCGGTTGGCGATCTGGCAGACCTCGCCTGGCGAGGCATCGCCTAGCTTCTCCCAGCTGCGGCCGCCGTCGTCACTGCGGAAGAACCCGGTTTCATACTTGCGACCATCGTATTCAAGCGCATCAGGTTCGCCAGCTTTCCTGGGATGGTTCGGCGAGCACGCACAGGCATAAACCCGTCCTTTCACGGTCCGATCGTACCGCAAGTCGGCAAGCCAGGTGTTTTCGAGACCGGTCGTGCGCCACGTCTCGCCGTTGTCCGTCGAAAGCGCGACGCCGTCCCAGTCCTCGCCGGCGACGAGTTCATCGGGGTTGAACGGATTGCGCCCCAACGCCAGACCGTATGCGCGCTTGCGACCGTTGCCGTAGAAGCGACCGTTGTAGGCCTTGCGGAACGACCGTCCGCCGTCGCGACTCACGAAGATGCCGCCGGGATTCGCGAAGTTGCCGCCGCCGCACATCACGAAGCTGTCGGCATTCCGCGGATCAATGCTGAGCGAACGAATCTGATCGGATCCGTTCGCGCGGTACGCGGCCGCGAGGTTCCCGTGCAGGGGGCGCCAGTGCCGCCCGGCGTCGTCGCTGCGGTAGGGGCCGCCGACGTCGACGTACGCGTACCAGACGTTTGGCGCCGACGGCGCGATCATGACGTTCTGCACATATCCGCCGCCGTAGCACGGCAGCACCTTCCATTCCGAATCGGCCGAAGCCATCATCGCAACGCCCGCCATGGCAACAGCAGCGTGAACAACCATCATCCTTCTCATGTCTTGTCTTTCTTCCTGTTCGATCTCGTTGAATCTTGCGTCATTTAATCGGCATCGCCGTCGAGTCGGCGACTTCGGGCGCGTGCATCGGCACCTTGTCCACGCACATCCGGATTCCGCGCGCGCCGCCCCACCAGTCGGCGCCGCCGCCAACGCGGCGAATCTGCAGGTGATTCGTTCCCGGCATGGTCGATCCCGCCGGAATCGTGAATCCGAGCATCTGAATCGCGTCCGGATCGTCGAGCGTTCCCCTCCAGACGCCCGAGCCGGTGGTCAGGTAGAAGAGCCGCCCGTTGTCGACGACGACCTTCGAGGAACCGCCGCTCGGCACCTTGATGCTGTCGTCGAGCCGTTTGAAGGTGCGTCCGGCGTCATAGGATATGTGGACGTAGCGATCCGGCGTGCCGGCGACGACGAGATTCCGAATCCGCTGGTCGCAGAAGACATATTTGACCTCCCCGAGATTCGTCTTGAGCGGATGCCAGGTCAACCCGCCGTCAAGGGTTTCGCGAATCGGCCAGCCGCCGCCGAGCATGCGCCCTGGGCGGAACCGATCGGTCGTCATGATGCCGGGGCACCCCTCCACCTCCTGCCAACGGTTGCTTCCCGCCGGGCGGCACCATCTCTGCCCGGTTTTCGCCGAGCTGCATACCGCGCTGCCATCCGCGCTGAAGTAGATCTGCGAGTAGACGCCGCCACCGGCCCATTCGGCATGGCGGAAGAGATCCACGCCTTCGGGAAGGCCGTTGCCCGCCCATTCCCAGTCGTCGCCGCCATTGAAGGTACGGTAGACGCCGCCCTTGCCCTCGCCAACCGGACCCGACAGACAGATGTCGAACTCCTCGCGCACAGGATTCGCCGCGATTGAATAGGCGCGCACGCCGGGATTGGTGTCGTCAAGCTTCGGCAATCCACGCAGGGCCGGCGTCTCCCACCAGCGGCCGGCGTATTTCGAACGCATGACCCGTCCGTCCGTCTTGCCTCCGCACATCATCGCCAACCCCTGCGTCTGATGCGAATAACTCGCCGAACAGGCGTAGACCCAGCCGCCAGGATGAAGGAAGACGCGCCCGCCGTCCTTCGACATGTAAAGTCCCATGTCGGCGACCCCGTACATGATGTTCGAGACGCAGAACGGATCGAATTCAAGCGTATGCGACACGAGCGGCATGATGCCCTGGATGCGGGTCTTCCAGTTGTGCCCGGCGTCCTTCGTCTCCCAGATCTCGTAGAAGTCGGTCGCCAGCCAATGCGCGTCGTCGGCGGGATCGACGACGAGCGTCATCAGCGCGTCGAACCGGGCATTCGTGGTCCAGGTGAGCCGCGGCTCGGTGGCCGGCACCGCAGGGCCGGCCGTCACGTGAACCACAGGCGTCCAGACGTCCTCCGTGTAACCGCGGCGGTAGATGTTGCCCGCGCCATCGCCGATCAGCAGAAAATCGCCGCCGGCGCCGAAAGCGAGATAGTTGCCAACCGCAGCATGGTTCCAGGACGTCCGGACGGCAAGCCCTTCGCCGTAGTCCATCCAGGTCTCGCCGCCATCGTGAGAGAGACGAACCTCACCGGACTCGTTGAAATAGCCGACGATCTCCGTGCCGCCACGGAACTGGCAGACCTCGATCGGCGCCTCGTCCAGGAGCTTCGTCCAGGTTGATCCGCCGTCTTCGCTGCGGAAGAATCCAGTCGCATAGTCGCGGTCGCCTGCATCCCTCGGCATCACGGCGCAGGCATAGAGACGATCGCGGATCTGCCGGTCGAAGCGAATGTCGCAGAAGAGCGATCCGGAAAGCCCGCTGCCCTCCCAGGTCTCGCCGTTGTCGGACGACATGAAGACGCCATCCCAGTCGCTCGCCGCCACGACGCGATCGGGATCGAACGGATCGCGGTCGAGGAGGTTGCCGCCGCCGCGTCCACCGCCGTTGACGTGGAAGCGCGCGGTCAGCGTCCGACGGAAACTCCGCCCGCCGTCTCGGGAGACATAGGCGCCGGCGGGACGGTCGAAGCTCGCGCCGCCGACGAGGATGAAATTGTCCTCGTCCCGCGGATCCACCGACATCGACCGCACCTGATCCGCGCACACCGCCCGGTCCGCCGCCGGGAAATTTCCGTGCAGCGGCCGCCACCATCCACCAGAATCATCGCTCCGATACGGCCCGCCGACATCCACGAAAGCGTACCAGACCGTCGGCTTCGAAGGCGCGATGATGACGTTCTGCACATAGCCGCCGCCATAAATCGGCAGCGCGCTCCAATCGGAGGCAGCCGATGCCGCGGCCAGCAAGAGAGAGAAAAACATCGGAGGCCAACCTCCTTCGCTTCAGTTATCTGAGAACAATGGAAAACCCCGGCTTCAACAGCTCCGGCACACTCATGACTTGCATCTGCAGGCCGCGCATCTCCCCCCACCAGGCTGAAGGCCCGCCGGTATGACGAACCTGCAGAACGTTTTCGCCAGCCGTGAACGAATCGGCGGGAAACACAACCGGAAACACCTCGTACTGCCAGGCGGCATGGATCTTGAAGAGCTCGCCATTCAAATAGAATCGGAGATCCGTCGGCGTGCCCGCCCACTGATTGAGCGAAAAGAACATGGTGTTTGCACAGCCCGTCATCTCCGCCGGCACATCGAACTTCAGCGTCAGCATCTTCGCATCCGAAAGAGGATCCTCGACAGCCGGATAGCCCGTGTCGAGTCCATACCAATATCCCCAGAGAAGCTTGTATCCTGACGTCCAGTTGACCCCATTGCAATCGAAATACTTGACCTTGTCGTTGTAAAAGACATTGTAGACGAGCTTGCCCATCAGCCAGGAGCCACGCAACTCGATCACGTCGAAGACGATCGGCGCCGCGCCCGATTCGTAGGTGAGGCGGATTTCATGCCCCCCCTTTCCAAGCAAGTTGCCCGGCACCATGAACAGCGCGGGGACACGCGAATTGACGCCGCGGACGGCGAGACGCGTCCACGACTCCTCGGCGATCCCGCGGATTTCCGCCTTGAGCCATCCGTGGCCCGAAACCGCCTTGACCCGCAGCACCTGGTTGAGTCCCGCGGCCTTCTCGCCGACATCGAAACGATAAACCGTGCTGTTCACGGTCTCGCTCGCGTCATTCACATACGGCAACTGGGGCGCGACCGCATCCCAGGTGTCATGGGCGCTGGCCACCGCGTTGGCTGTCGCTCCGGAGGCCGCAAATTCCTTGGCCGAGCCGTTCTCATAGCCGACACGGAAGACACAGTCGCCCGGACACGGCATGGACAGAACTTCGCGAATTTCAAGCTCGCTCAACCGCTTGGGCCAGAACGCCCATTGCGCAACATCGCCGGAAAAGGCCTTGTCGGCCACCTGGAACTTTGAATTTGGCAGCATCGCGATCGTACAGGTGCGAGATCCTCCTTCTTGCCACACGGAGATCCAGGGCGACTTGGACCATCCGCCCCAGGAATCCGCAATTCTTCCAGGCAAGGTGCAGCGGACAAAACGAATCGACGCGTTTGCACCGGGCGGCGCATTGCGCACAAGCAGAAGCCAGTCGTTCCACTCGCCGGGCGTCAACGGGATGTCGGTCGCGCCGTCGCCTGTCTCATGACCATTCGAGCCGAACAAGAAATGCAACTTGAACAGATTGTCGCCAGTCTTGATCAGCTTGATGACATACCCGCGCTGTCCGCTCCAGTCATGCCCGTTGTTAAACAACACAATTTCATCATTCGACCCCGGCGCGAACTTGCCGTCCCAGCGGAACCGGAGATGAATCGTATACTGGTCATAGGTGTTTGTCGTGCCGGCAAGGGGATTGACCGCCAGAAGCGACGCGCAGGAAGCGGCATCGGGGGCATCGCCGTTCTTGAAGGAGATGTAATGCTGCTCGTTGGTCGCGAGCGGATTGTGTCGCGACCACACGGCTCCCTTCTCGTAGGAGACCGTTCCGGTGAGCGTGCAGGTCTGATGGGCGGCTTCGCTCTTGGCATGGGCCGAATCAAAGAACTCGCCCGCCTGCAAGACGCCATCGTTGTTGGTGTCGCAACCGCCACGGTACCAGATGAGCGCATCGTCGTAAATGCCGCCGAACGTAATGCCTGCACCCAGGCTTGTCACAATCGTCAACAGCGAAACTGAATTCTTCATCGTCATGGGACAAATCTCCTTGCACTTGCAAATGCGAATCCTCGGAACTCGGGAACTCTCCCTTGAAGTCGGATGGATTTTATTACATTTCATTTCCCGCCGCAAGGGTGAAGTTGCCCGGACAGCAATCATCCCCATTTCAAATGATCAGTCAACGATCAGCGGACGGCGGAGCATGTGTTCGTACATCTCCATGTACGCTTTGGCGCAGACCTTGTGGGTGAAGCGCTGGGCGCCTTCCGACATGATGCGCGAAACCTGCACGGCGCGATCCGCAGAAGGCAGCGCGTAGAAACGCATCGCCTCGTCGATGCCCCAGGCGAGCGCGGCGGAATCGTAGTGCTTGAAGATGAAGCCGTTTCCGCGGTTCCTGGCCACGTTGAGATGCTCGACGGTGTCGTGGAGGCCGCCGGTGTCGTGCGCGATCGGGAGCGAGCCGTAGAGGACGCCCACCATCTGAGGAAGACCGCACGGCTCGAAACGCGACGGCATGAGGACGAAGTCCGAGCCGGCGTAGGCGAGCCGCGAAAGCGACTCGTCGAAATTGGCGACGGCCACGCGCCCGTGGATGTCGTGGAAATTGACGATGTCGTTGAAGACGCGCTGGTATTCGCCGTTGGCGACGAAGACGACCTGGAGCTTCCGATGCCAGTATTTCGCGACCGTGCTGTAGAGAATGCCGGCCAGGAGCTGGCACCCCTTCTGAATCGGATCGAGACGCGAGGGCCAGAAGAGGATGGGCGCATCGGCGTCCACCTCAAGCGAAAGGTGCTCCTGGAGCTGACGCTTGGCGGCGCGCTTGGCGCCGACATGCGTCGAGGCGTCGTAATTCTCCGGCAACGCGTCGTCAACCGAGGGATGGTAATTCGCGTCGGGGGCATTGAGGATGCCTTCGGCGCAGCCGGCGGCGAATTTGCTGCGAATCTCGCGGCGGATCGGATCAGGAACGAAATCGTGCTGGCCGTCGACAATCTCGCGCAGGAACGTGGGGCTCACCGTGTTGATGTAGTGCGAAGCGAAAATGCCGCTGGCCATCAGATCCACTTTGTTGTGGGATCGCGTCTCCTCGTAATTCCAAGGCGGACGCAGGTAATAGAGGTGCTTCCAGAACTCGGCGGCGTCGATGCCCATGTTCTCGATGCGTTCGAGCGTGATTTCATGGGTGTGGATGTTGTGGACGGTGAACAGGCATGGGATGCCCATGCGCCGCGCGGCGGCAGGAACGAGGCCGGTCATCCAGTCGTTGCAGTGGATGAGATCGGGCTGGACGGTGGGGATGATGTTGTTGATCACCTCGCGCTGGAAGGCAAGCGCCAGCCTCGGGTTGTCCTCGCTGTAGGAACTGTAGACCGAATCGCGGTAGTAGAACATCCGATCCTGGGCAAGGTGGATGCGGGAGTCGGACAGCTTGGCCTTGTAGCGCTTCAGCTCGCTGTCGATGAGATTGCCGACGTCCATGTGGAACATCTTGCGGTAGTGCGGAAGCGCGACGTGGACGTCCGCGCCCTCCTCGAAGAGCGCGCTCACGAGGGAGGCCGAAACGTCCGCCATGCCGCCGGCCTTGGCGGACATGCGGTTGGCCATGTTGCCCATGCCGGGCGGCAGGTAGGTGATCTCGGGCGTCACGACAAGGATGCGCGGCGCGCTGTCTTTTCTTCTGCTTCTGGAATGCGTTCGCTTGGTTGCCATTGTTCACCTTCTGTTTGAAGCCGGGCGCGAGGCGCCCGGCATTGTGTCCCGGCGCGGGCCCGGCCCGCCGCCGCCTAATTGTCCATCACAGCCCAGACCATGTAGCCCGGCATCGTGTTGCGGAACGTGACGTCGCGCGGCATGACCCGCGCGGAGAACCCGAACGCGCCGGGCTCTTCGCATTTCACCGTCTGCGCATAGAGATGGTTGCCGCCGCCAAGCTTCTTCTGGAGATCCATCTCGATGCCGTTGCCGGCGCCGATTTGTCCCATCGGGTCAAGACGCCCGGAGAAGAACTCCACCACGACATCCTCCGGCGCGATGTCGCCCAGGTGAACCTGGACGGTCGCCGGAAACTCGTCGCCCACAAACGTCCGGGAGAGACACGGCTGAGCCGTGGGGAACGAAACCGAGACGCCGCCCCACTTCGCCTTGAGCGCATCGACGCGAACCTGGTCGCTGCGGAGCGCCGCGTAGTTGTCGGCGCCCAGTGCCGCGAATGCGTCCATCGCGGGGATGTAGGAGCCCGTGAAGTAGTCCGACACCATGCGGGTGCTGGAGAAGCGGTTGAGGCTCATCTTGATCGACTCCTTCATCATCGCGATCCAGCGCAAGGGCAGCTCGCCGTCCTGGCGATCGTAGAATGTCGGTATGATCTCCGACTCAAGCAGATTGTAGAGCGCCTGGGCGTCGGACTGATCATGCTGGTCGATGTTGGGGAACTCGGTGCTGTCGCCGATGGCCCAACCGCATGACGGATCGTAGCCCTCGGGCCACCAGCCGTCGAGCGTGGAGACGTGGATCGCCCCGTTGATGCAAGCCTTCATGCCGGAGGTCCCCGACGCCTCGTTCGGACGGCGCGGCGTGTTCAGCCAGACGTCCACGCCGCGGACGAGTCGGCGGGCCATGCGCATGTTGTAGTTCTCAAGGAAGACAACTCGGCCGCGGATGGCGGGATCCTTGGCGAACTGCGCGATGCGCTCGACAAGGTGCTTGCCTTCGCCATCCGCCGGATGCGCCTTGCCCGCGAAGATGATCTGCACGGGGCGCGAGGGGTTGAGAAGAATCTTCTTCAAGCGATCCAGATCCGAAAGAATCAACGTGGCGCGCTTGTACGTGGCGAAGCGGCGGGCAAAGCCGATCGTCAGCGCATCCTTGTTCAACACGTTGCGCAACGCGGCAAGTTCGTCGAACGAGGCATTGCGCTTCGTCGCGGCGTTGACGAGATTCGCGCGCGCCGAACGGACGAGATGCGCCCGGGACGCCTCGTGCATGCGCCAGAGGTCTTCGTCGCGGATGTGATCGATCTTCTTGACCTGGCTCTCGGTCAGCATCTTCACATCCCAGTTGGGCCCAAGGACCGTGGAGTAAAGCGCGCTGTTGTCGGAGGCAATCCATGTCGGAACGTGGACGCCGTTGGTCACGTGGCCAATCGGAACCTCTTCGACCGGGAAATCGGGCCAGAGATGCTTCCACATGTCGCGCTCGACAATGCCATGGAGCTTTGCCACCCCGTTGTTGTAGGTCGAGCAGCTGAGCCCGAGGATGGTCATGGAAAGCTCTTGCGAATTGGCGTCGTTGGGCGCCCGGCCAAGCGAGAGGGCGAAATCCGCGGAGACGCCGCCCTCGGCCTCGATCGCGTCAAGATACGGCTTGACGAGGCCCAGGTTGAAAGTCTCGTTTCCGGCCGGGACAGGCGTGTGCGTCGTGAAAATGCTCGTGCGGCGCACGAACTCGTGCGACTCGCGCAACGAGATCCCCTTGTTGTTGACGCCCTTGGCAATGCGCTCAAGTCCGAGGAACGCGGCGTGGCCTTCGTTCATGTGGCTGGCCGCCACTTCGAAGCCCATCGCATCGAGGGCCCGCATCCCGCCAATGCCCAGCAACAGCTCCTGGCGCAGGCGATTCGTCTTGTCGCCGCCATAGAGGCGCCCCGTCACCGCGCGCAGCTCGGGCGGATTCTCGGGGATGTTCGTGTCAAGCAGGTAGAGCGGGATGCGCCCGACGTTCAGTCGCCAAACCGCCGCATGGAGCTTCATGCCCGGCAGAGGCACCGAAACACGGACCGGCTCGCCCTGCGTGTCGGTCGCCACCGAAATCGGCAGCGTGTGGAGATGGTTCTCGGGATACGCCTCGATCTGCTTGCCCCAGATGTCGAGCGTCTGCTCAAAGTAGCCTTCCCGATAGAAAAGACCAATGCCGCAAAGCGGAATGTCGAGATCCGAAGCCGACTTCAGGTGGTCGCCCGCCAGAATGCCGAGGCCGCCCGAGTAGATGTGGATGCTCTCGTGAAGGCCGAACTCCATCGAGAAATAGGCGACGCAGCGATGCGGATCGCCCACATTGCGCTTGTGCTGCGACTTCAACACCTCGGCGTTGAAGCTCGCTTCGACGGACTTCATGTGCGCAATGAACGACGGATCCGCAGCCAGATCCTCCAGCCGGTCCTGGCCGATTTCAGCCAGCAGCACGACGGGGTTCAGCTTGACCTCGCGGAAAAGCGCCGGATCCATTCGGAGGAAAAGCGCCGAGGCCTCGATGTTCCAAGACCACCAGACGTTGTTGGCGAGCGTCTGGAGAAAGCGGAGATCCTCGGGAACCTTGGGCAGCACACGATACGTTTTGAAACCTGTCATAAATGTTATGCCTGTTCTAAGTTATAAGATGATGAGATGAGTTGATGGTTGTGTTGTGGGTGGTGTGGTTAAAGTTGGGCAATCGTATCAAAAAGCATCGAGATGTACAAGATCGGAATGCAGTTGTGCAGGCGCGGGGGTGTGGTTCAACATTGTTGCCACACACCAAGGGGTCAGGTGCCAGGGTTCAGGCTTGTTTACGAATTTCATCAACCGGAATTTCGTGTACCCACCATTGTGGGACATCCCTTTGGAGTTGATGCGAGACTAACCCGTTGCCGTGCAACGTCCAGAACCCTGAACCCTCGTGCCTTTGCGATTCAACTATTTTGAATCGCACCCTCCACGGACAGCCTGTTTCATTGCAGCCGAAGTCATTGCCAATTCACCCATGGAACATGAATCGTCCCAAACGTATTCCTTGATCTGCGCGGCCCCCGCTTGATTGAACGGATCGCCCGCATTGTGCGTGAGCCATTCGGAGAAGCCCGAGGCCGGGGCGAAGGCGTCAATGAGTTCCATGTTGACTCCCGTTGGCGCATAGCTAAACAAATCGTTCGTATTGCCTTGGTGGAAAATCCGGAGCAACGCCTTGGCGTGGGGAATCATCATGGATGCCGCTCGGCCGGGCGCTGTCACGGTGCCGTTCACGATGCCGTTGATCTGCGTCAATGCCGTGCCGTACCGCGGATCGCTTGTCCCGCGAATGATGGCTGGCCCGATGTCCGCCCCGGAGGATTTCACCCGCAAGGGAATCAATTTTTCGAAATCGTCCAGCAGCCCATTCCCATTCACGTCATAGCCAGCGGAAACCGTGAAATCAATTACATCGCTGTCATGCGAGGAAGGATGCTCGAAAACCAGCGTCGCCGTCCCGTCGGGAAGGAACTGCGCATCCGAATACGGCACTTTCTCGTTGTTGAAATAGACGGCGCAAACCACCCGGTTGAGCGCCTCCGGCGGGTCGCACGAAATCTTCAACGACGCCTGGTAGCAGCTCGAATCCGCCGGCTCCACCAGA